>JBGQJH010000089.1:0-8069 GCA_041498935.1 Pyrinomonadaceae bacterium
AGCTGATTTCTAATTCGAGATCGATGCAAAACGTTTGGGCTTATTCCCGCCATAAAGTTTGGGCCGCCGGCAATTTGATTCGCGGCCGTTTGCACCATTACGGGCCGGCCCGAAAATTCAGAAAGTTCGAGGCGGGTGTCAATCCATTGACCTGGCAGCGACACGATGAGTTGTTGGAGTGGGCCGAAGCTCAATCGTCATCCGCAATTTCCAAAGAAACCGACAATATTTGCTTGTCATCACCGGAGCCAATAGTGCGGCAGGGCCGCGAACTGTTGCAAAGCTTACTGCGACGATTCGAAAATCGCTGCCAAAACTTTGAGCAGTTGAGAATTTTGATGCATGTGCCTCCGCCGACTGTCTCCTCTGCTCATTCTTCTCTCGGAGCAAATTTTATTCAAAGCTTCCGATTCCTCGGGATCGCTGCACAGGAATTGGGTTGGTACGATGATACTCGCCGGACACTGGAAGAATTCAAACCCACAGTATTGCTGACAGTTGATCATGCCGGCTACTTGTCGCAGATCGATTGGGAAGCAATTCGCGACTATCGCAAGCGCGAGATTCTGCGGGTGGGACTAAATGCGGCGTTGCGAGAGTATGGGAATACACGACTAGCGGGACGTTTGGAGTGGGCAAAGCGCCACGAGATCGATTTTTACTATAGCTTCAAGAGTCCGCAATATGTAAAAGAACGTTACAGCGAAATCTTAGAAAGAGGTTATTCGATTTTCCATCTCGAGTTCGGCGCCAATCCGCTCATCTATTACCCCGTTCCGGGAATCAGGCGAGAGCTAAATTATGTTTTTCTCGGTTCCACAAACCCCGATAAGTGGGAGCGATATTATGCTTATTTTGGGCCAATCCTGAAAAGCTATCCGGGTTATATCGACGGCCCCTGGTGGCAATCAATCTCCAGGTTTGGCAGCACCGAAACCCACCGTTATTTGTGCGCCAGGGCCAAGGTCGCGCTCAATCTTCACATCCCGAATCAAATTGATTGGCCGAGCGAGCTGAACGAAAGGACATACAATCTTGCTGCCTGCGGAGTACCGCAATTGATAGACGAGCCCAAATTGCTCTCCTCGCGGTTTAGTGGCGACAGCTTTTTCGTGGCCCGCACTCCCGAAGACTATCAAGCATTGTTCGAGAGAATTCTCAGCGATCCTCAGCAAGGCGAGAGGCGTGCGTTGCAAGCACAGAGAGAAGTGTTTGCGGAGCACACAGTCTTTCATCGGGCGGAGAGTTTTGTGGAACAGTTAGCCCGGGCTGAATTGTTTGATGGGGTTGAGAATTCCTCGCCTGAGACTTTGGCAGCCGTGCAGTGATTTTGGCCGATCCCGATTCCATCCAGGTTAACGCATGTCAGAAATCCCAAACGTCAGCGTTGTAATGCCTGCGTTGAACGCGGAGAAGTATATTGCGGAAGCAATAGAAAGCATCCTGGGTCAAACCTTCAGCGATTTAGAATTCATTATTATCAATGATGGGTCGACGGATGCCACCGCGGAAATACTGGAATCCTACCGAACCCGTGACCCGAGGATTCGCGTCCATCATCAGAAGAACTCCGGCGTCGCTACGGCCATGAATCTCGGTTGCCGACTGGCCCGGGGAAAATACATTGCTCGGATGGATGCCGACGATATTAGTCTTCCGCAGAGACTGGCCAGGCAAGTGGCCTACCTTGATCAGCACAAGGACATTAGTATCTGTGGAACCGCGATGCGGACGTTTTGGCACTCAAAACAACACTTGATCCGTTATCCGGAAGATCCAGACATTGCGCTTTGCACGTTGCCTTTTCAAATGCCTTTTGTGGGAGGTTCACTCATGTTCGACAGAAGGCTCTACTCCGAGAGGGGAGTACGTTACAACACGCATGTTGGCGCGACGGATGACTATCTATTTATCGTAGAGTGCTCGAAATATTGTCGCGTTTCCTCTGTTCCTGAGGTTTTGTTCCTATATCGTAACCACCCCCTGCAGGTTACTAAAGTTCAGAAGGAGCAGCAGCAGTGGTTTGCCAAACAGATCCGGCTACAGCAACTGGAGGAATTAGGACTACAACCCAGCGAAGCTGAGATTAGTCTTCATGAATCCATCTGCACCTGGCAGGTAGAGGGTGATAAGGAGTGGGTGAAGCAGATTGAGGATTGGTTGGTTAAGCTGAAATCAACCAATTTGAGAAATGGCAAGTATCCGAAAAGTGCGTTCGCCCGCGTGCTCGCGGATTATTGGTTCGCTGCCTGCGCCAGAAATGCCAGACTTGGCCTTTGGACTTATAGAACGTTCCTGGGTTCGCCGCTCGCTACGGATTCGAATTTGGGTGCGCGTCGAAAGCTGAAGTTTCTGGTCAAGTGCGCAGCGTATAGTTTCACCTGAACCTAAGCCTTTGCAGCACGCCCTTGAACTCAGGATGATCGGAACCTGCTTGTTTGGAGTTTAGCTTAAGCCGCAATCCTTAAAACGACCTTTCCCATGTCTGCCAATCTTCCGTCAGCCACAAGAAAAACCGTAGACATCTCTCCGAGCCGTTGGCCGAGACTCCTGAACTGTCTTAAAGAGCGGCGATTGCCCGTTCGGTTGAAGCAGATCGTCCCGGAAATCCTGGGGAAACTAAGCGGACAAAGCGTCGTGTTTTGCCGTAGCGGGCGTAAGAAATTCCTGAAATTCCAGGTCGATTCTCAAAGCATGAGCGATCTGATTTTGGATGAAGTGTTCACTGCGCAGGTCTATTTTCCCGCCATTGATAAGAGAACAGTTTTCAAGATCAAGAGAAACGATGTGGTGATTGATATTGGCGCGAACGTGGGATTGTTTGCAGCCTGCGCTGCCAACCAAACGAGGGGCAACGTTTATTGCTTTGAACCGAGTCGAGCGAATTTTGCAGGACTGGAACGCCACCGGCGCATCAACCGGCTTAATAATATGGTCCTTATCAACAAGGGCATTTCGGACCGCTCAGAATCCATCAAACTATATCTGCATGGTAATAACTGTGGCGCTCATAGCGTGATTCTGGACAAGAACGATGGTTTGGACTTCGATGAAACACGCTTTGAAGAAGTTGAATGCATCTCTCTCAAAGAAGCCTTCGACGAATTCGAGATTGAGAAATGTGACTTCCTGAAGCTTGATTGTGAGGGAGCGGAGGCGAAGATTCTGTCTGCCTTACCACGGGAATACTTCAAAAGAATTCAGCGCATCGCTCTTGAGTATCACACCAATGTAAAGGTGTTGGAGTTGGCTGAACTACTGGAACACAACGGCTTTTCGGTGGTCATCAAAGGGTACCCGGTGAAGTGGGGTTTGTTGTTCGCAATCAGGCGCTAGCCGCCTCAACCGGAAAAGCAGACTGTGAAGCAAGTAAATTGGTTTACAGCTAAATACCTGGGCGCCCGTGCGTTGCTCAGGATGATGAGATGGTTAAAAAACTGGCCGGACGTTTGGTCTGCCTACCGAAACCGTTTGCCGTTGCCTATGTTTCGTTTTCGACGCGGCTTTACGTTGCATCATGGTCCAGCTGATGAGCCGCTGTTACTCTTGTATGAAATCTTCGTTGAGGGTTGCTATTCTAACAACAAAATAAGAGACGGCATGATTATCGACCTGGGGGCGAATATTGGCGCTGCCACGCTATGCTGGGCAAGTCAATCAGCGAAAATCACTGTCCATGCATATGAGCCTAATCCGGTAACCAATCAAACTCTTCGCCGAAACATTGAGGTCAATAATCTCAGTGATCGCGTGACCATATACAACGATGCGGTTGGTCGTGAAGCCGGTGAAGTACAATTATGGGCTGACGTCCCGAGTCTGTTAGCGACCAGCTACGGTGTGTCACCGGCCACAAATGGAACTGTGATTCGAGTTCCTATGGTGGATCTGAATGAAGTTCTAAGGCGCGCTGGTGGCGAGCAAATCAGTTTGCTAAAGATAGATACTGAGGGTGCAGAGGCGGATATTTTAGAAGGCGTCAGTCTTCCCCGCCTTAGATCAATCAGGCGGATTGTATTGGAGTATCACGATAGCCTGTGCCCGGATGCCTACATACGTTGCAAACAGATCTTGGATCAAGCCGGCTTTAGAGTTCAGACTTCTCCCATTAACGCCAATCAGGGGTTGCTGTATGCCTGGCAGGATTAAGAGTGGGCTGAAGAGAACAAACGAGTAGATGAGGAACCGTCTGATCCTCTCGGCTAATGCTACTCTTTTGGAAGGTGGGCAGGGGCTCAACCTTCATCACATGATTGAGGGTAGCCGTGAAGCTTTTAACCTTTCGGTCTTTTGTCGGGAAACGTGTCCGGGAGTGGAAACCCGAGTAGTACCTGATTCAAATGCAAGTAAATTAATCGGCGGAGTGCCGTTCGTGCGTCGTTTGCGCGATTGGAGGACTTGTTTCGCAGATGTGCATTTTGATCGTTATGTGGCCGGCAGGCTTTCAAAGGCAAATGTTTTTCAGGGCGTAACCGGGCAGTGCTTGGAGAGTCTGAAAGCGGCCAAAGAAAGAGGTTGCCGTACGTTGTTGGACGTTGTCACGACGCACATAGACGACTTCGGCGCGCAGCAGGATCGGGAGTGTTTGCGGTTTCAAGTGCGGCCCTCGATTCACCCGCGGCAGCGCGAGAGGATTCGACTCGAGTATGAGCGTGCTGACTTGATTCGCGTAATGTCTGAACGGGCGCGGCAGACTTTTCTGAAGCGTGGATGTTTGCCTGATCGTGTTGTCGTCATCCCACCGCCGATTAATCTCGACGAGTTTCCAGAGGCGCGTTTCGCTGAGCCTAAATTCAGAGTCAGCTTCGTCGGCCTCATTGAGCCCTGGAAAGGGTTTCATTACTTGATCGATGCTTTCAATGCGCTCAACTTGCCAGATAGCGAACTGGTTTTGTGGGGTGGGTCGGGCACGCGTTCGGTAAGTCGTTACCTGCAAGAGCAAATGGTTCGCAATCCGGCGATTGTGGTGAAGGCCGTAGAGATCCGCCGTCATGGTTACGGTGAGGTGTATGGTAAGTCGAGCGTTCTGGTGCATCCTTCGCTGGCCGATGGCTTCGGTTACGTCGTCGCCGAAGCGATGGCGAGTGGCATCCCGGTGATCGTCACCAGCAGTACCGGAGCATCTGACCTGATCGTCGACGGACACAACGGATATATCGTGCCGCCCGGTGATAGTGACGCAATACGTGATCGCCTGGCTCATTTGGCAACGCACCCAGCTCTCCTGCGCGAGATGGGCCACGCGGCGCGTGACACGGCGCGCTCCCTGACGTTTGAAAAGTTTCGCCGGCGTTATACCTCCTGCCTGGATGCCCTGGCCGCCTGAACTTCCCCAATCAACCGAACGCTTATCCGCAACTGGCTGAAACTTGAAACCTGGTTCTGAATTAACGGCAATCCTCTTGTGCGGCGGGAAGGGCGAGCGGCTCAAGCCTCTTACGGACTCACTGCCGAAGGCGCTCATTACGCTTAATGGTGAGCCGCTCCTGTCGCATCTGCTCAACTATCTGGCCGCTGCCGGTATTCGGCGCTTCGTGATCTGCGTCGGCTACAAGGCCGAAGCTATCGAGCAGTTCATGCGCGAGCATCAAGACCCCGCCTGGGAAGTATTGCTGGTTAACTCCGGCGAGGTGAGCATGACCGATCGTCTCCTGGATGCTCAAGTCCATCTTCACGGCCCGGCACTCATCTGTTATGGCGACACTCTCGCCAATGTTGACCTGACGGCTTTGCAAAGAGAACACACAGCACGAGGCGCGCTTATGACTATGACGGTCTATCCGCTGCACAGTCCGTTTGGCATCGTCTCGTTCGAAGCGACAAAGCGTGTGAGAGATTTCGCCGAGAAGCCGCGTCTTCCCTACTGGATCAATATCGGCTTCATGCTGGCCGAGCCGGGCGCCTTCGGCTACCTTAAGCGTGGCTCGGAGATGCCGGCGTTCCTTTCTTCGCTCGCCGAAGCCGGTAGTGTCTACGCGTATCAGCACGAGGGCCGGCACGTAACTGTCAACACGGAAAACGATCGCACGTTGGCGGAGACCGAGATGGTGGAATTCTTTACTCTGATCGATGAGCAAATAATATGAAGCGGAAACGCGTCCTGGTCACCGGTGGCTCAGGATTTATAGGCAGCCATCTGGTGCATCAGTTGCTGGAGCGCGGCGCTGAAGTGGCGGTCACAGTGCGCTACGGCAACATCATGAAGAACGAGCGACTGCGGGATTGCTGGGATGACGTTCGAGTCATCGAAGCAGACCTGCGCAATCGCGGCGCGCTGGCGAGTCTGCGGGAATTTGCGCCCGAAGTGGTCTTCCATCTCGCAGCTTACAATCACGTCGGCCAAAGCTTCGTGCAGGTCGAGGAATGTTTTGACGTGAATGCGAAGGGGACCGCGAATCTTTTCGATACTTGTGACGGAGTTGAGAAGTTTGTCTACATGTCCACCTCGGAAGTTTATGGACACCAAACGCAAGTGCCTTTTGTCGAGACGATGAATCCGGAACCGATCTCACCCTACGCGATCACGAAATACGCAGGCGAGCTCTACTGCCGCATGAAGCAACGGATCGAAGGCGAGACTTCAGTCGTCATTGTCCGTCCCTTTAACGTTTACGGGCCATATCAAAGCACGAAGGCCGTGATTCCGGAGCTGATTATCGATTGTCTTCAGGGCCACGCGATTCGCACTACTCGAGGTGATCAGACGCGCGAATTCAATTACGTCTCCGACACCGTAGCAGGCTTAATCAAAACGGCTGAGCACGATGGACGAATTGACGGCGTCATCAACATCGCTTCCGGTGAGGAAGTCGCTATTCGCGATCTCGTCCGCAAGATCGCGGAGTTGACGGGCACTCACTCTTCGCTGGAGATCGGCGTCTTGCCCAATCGTCCCACCGAAATCTGGCGGATGTACGCGGACAACACGCGGGCCCGTGAGATTCTTGACTGGCAACCAGCGATCAACCTGGAGGAGGGCTTGAAAAAAACCATCGAATGGTTTCGGCAGTATCTGCCGCAACTTCAAAGTCATTATCAAAAGAGAGTCAGCGCACACCCAAAATGAGGCAGCACCGAAATCTTAGTCGAAAATCGACTGGTTCCATCAGCAGATCTAAAAACTATTCAGTTCCTTCCGCTACCTGGAAAATGACGCTTAAGGGATTAGCAGACAGATTCTCGCGCGAGACGTCAACCGGCAGGTTCATACCGCAGCTTGACGGCCTACGGTTCGTTGCAATCGCTATGGTCGTGCTGTTTCATCTGAACGGGTATGTCGCAGCTTACTTGCCGGTTGGATTCTCAACACCCCCTGACGAGGAGAGGCTTTCGCGATTGCTGGCGCATGGTCATTACGGCGTTCAGTTTTTCTTCATTATTAGTGGGTTCATCCTGGCCCTGCCGTTTGCTTCTCATCGTATTGTCCAAACACCGAAAGTTAAGTTGTCCGCTTATTATTTGCGGCGCCTGACTCGTCTGGAGCCGCCTTATCTAATCACCCTGATTCTCCTTTGTACCTTGCTCGTACTGCGGAGAGGAGAAGAACTAAGAACACTGTTACCGCATCTCGCGGCCGGCTTTGTTTACCTGCATAACATAATTTATGGCAGCGGCAATCGTATTAACTCAGTTGCCTGGTCCTTGGAAGTCGAGGTGCAATTCTATTTGCTGGTGCCTTTATTGACTCGACTTTTTTTCCTGCGGAGCCGTCTTCAAAGGCGATCGGCGATCATCGGACTGGGCCTTGCGGCGATCATCTTTCAAAGGCTCTTCGTCTACAGCACTGATGGTGCACTGAACCTGTCGCTTCCCAATTTTCTGCAATTCTTTCTTATCGGGTTCCTGCTCGCAGATCTTTATTTGTGCGAGTGGCGTGAGGATCCAACGCGGCACTGGCCGTGGGATGTGGTTGCGGTTATCGGTGGCGCATTGTTGCCGCTCATTTGGTCGCACAGCGTCTCGATTAGTTTTCTGTTTCCGGTGGTTGCGTTTCTGCTCTACTGTGCGGCTTTTCGAGGAGTTCTTGCTTATCGCATTTTAGGAAATCGCTGGCTGGTGACCATCGGCGG
>JBGQJH010000090.1:0-8029 GCA_041498935.1 Pyrinomonadaceae bacterium
AAAGGCAGAGTGGCGGGAGCAGGCGGACTGGCGACGTTTGAGTAAGGCAGACGAATGCCATCAACGAGAATATTGTCTGCGCGTATCAACGCGGGCGCTTCGTAGCCGCGCGCGGCGGAGGCGGCGATCTGTTCCTCGAAAGGCTGATCGAAGTCGCTGGGGTCGCGATCGACGGTGTAGGTGCCGTCTCCTTCGATACCAACGCCGCCTACCGCGACGCCGTCTTTGTAAATCGGCAGCCCACCAGGATCGCCGGCCAATCCCAGCGGCAGCGCCGGCTGCTTGATATCGGAACAGGGAAGCGACGAAAACTGCACGCCATACAACGGGCCACCGGAACGAAACTGGATGCCCGGCGGAAAGTGTTCCTGGATAATGAATCCGGCTGTGCGCGTCGTAAAGGCATTACCACTGGTGCTGAACAGCGAACCCGTCCCCGCCTTGGAGATCGCGGCCAGCGACGCCGGCACGACGGTACCTTCAAGGCCGCGGCCTATTGTTCCGACGCTGCGGATCGTGGTGCTGGGCGGCGCGCCAGTCATTACAAACACGCCCAGCACATTTGCTTCGCGATCGGTGACGGCAACGGTCACGGCGCGATTCAAGGCTACGGCAGCCGAAACTGCCTGGCTGATGATTGTCTGCACGTCGCCGACGCTCAAGTTGCCGGCCGTTGCACTGGGAACGAAGGGAATAGGTGACCCTGGCGTTGGTACTGCGCCTTCGTCGTCGGGAAGGCCGCCACCAACGTGCCCCATAGCAACCCGAACCCGGTTACTGGAAACTCCGCGATAGCTGACGCCTACCAGCACATCGCCCAGATCGTCCATGCCGTCGCTGAGCCGGACGACTATGGATGTGGCCCAGGGTTGATTCGGAACAGCGCCGACGTATTCGACCGGCAACTGGTAAACGCGATGCGCGAAATCTTCAGCGGAGACATTGACCGAACCCGCAGTGTCGCCGGGTTGCAAGTTTAAATTCATCGCGAACAACATGATTCGAGTCTGACTATCCGCGCCAAACTTGACGGGCGCGGTCGTCGAAAAAGGTTCGCGTTGTTGGGTTACAGATTCAAAGGCGATGGCGCGGGTCGAATCTTCGTGACTAATCAAAACAGGACTGGTGACCTGCGCTGAGGTTTTTGAAAACTGAATCAGCGTAGCGCCAGCGAAAAGTGCGCCCACGCATAACGTGAGCAGCATCCGGAAGCGGAAATGTGAACCTGAAACCATCACGGAGATTCGCCGAATAACTTTCGAAAACCGGCGCACAATGTATCACAAAGCCCGGCAACGGCTGTAGATTCATCCCGCCGTGATTTCCATTGCCTCGCTGTCACTCGTATGTTACAAGGCAAACGAGCGTTTCAGAATTCTGTATCATGATGAAGACTGTAATTTCGATAGGCTCTGCTGTGGTGCTGATCCATGCGTTGGGCTTTTTAGCACTGGGCCAGGGGTCGGGAAGTATCAAAGGCACTGTGCGCGTCGCTGCTGGAGCGCCGGTTGCGGGCGTAACAGTTATCGCGACAAATCAGGTTACCGGCAAATGGAAACGCACGCGCAGTGGTGTCGATGGCCTGTATTCATTGCGGTTGAGTGCCGGCGCGTATCGCCTCAAAGTAGCGGCGCCGCAGGTTGCCAGGTTTGATAAAGACAAGAACTATGGTGAGTTTGCCATTGCCCGAGGCGACGCGCTCGAGAATGTGATTGTCGAAGCCGGAAAAGAGACGGTTGTAGATATTCCGCTGGACCAGATTGAAGTCAAGGTAATACCCGGACAACCCAGCGAAAAACCGACAGGCAACGCGGGAAGAGAAACAGTTCCTTCAGAACCACAGACAGTCGTCGACCGGCGCGAATCTCGCGATCGCTGGCGCATCGGTTTTCCCGAGTACGATCGCTATGGCGATCGGGCGGCGCGCGGGCGCGACATTCCTTTCAAGCGCGGGCGTTGGTGGAACCCTTACAACCAGAGCGTGCTGAAAGGCGACTACCCCATCAAGGGCAACAAGCTTTTCATGATCTTGTCGGCGGTTAGTACTACTGGAGTGGAACAAAGACGCGCACCCACACCTTCCGGCGTGAGCAGCGTTGATCCGAGCAGCGGAGAGTTTTTTGGTCAGCCGGAGCAGTTTGCCGCCAGCGAAACCATCCAGCTCAGCTTTGAACTATTCCACGGCGACACTACCTTCAAGCCGCGCGATTGGGCGATCAAGATCTCGCCTACCTTCAGCATTCCCAATTATCTGAATGCCCGCGAGAATGGCGTCGTGAACATCGACGTCAGACGAGGCACTAACCGCACCGACACGCATGTTTCGCTGGAAGAAGCGTTTGGCGAAGTGAAGCTGGCGGATGTTGACTCAAACTACGATTTCATTTCCGTGCGCGCCGGGATTCAGCCATTTGTCTCCGACTTTCGTGGCTTCATTTTTTCCGACAACAATCTTGGCCTTCGCTTCTTCGGCGCCGCGGACAACAATCGCATTCAATACAACGCCGCTTACTTCTCGATGCTGGAGAAGGACACCAATAGCGGTCTCAACCGCTTCGACACGCGCCATCAAAACGTCTACGTCGCTAACGTTTTCCGCCAGGACTTCATCCGCAAGGGCTACACAATTCAGGGTAGCCTGCATTACAACGACGACCGGCGCAGCGTGAAGTATGACCGCAACGGCTTTCTGGTCCGTCCGGCCTTAATTGGCGATGTTCGGCCGCACGCGATCAAGGTGGGTTACCTCGGTGTGACTGGCGACGGCCATCTGGGCAAACTCAATCTGACGCATGCTTATTACTACGCGTTTGGCCGTGACGAGCGAAACCCGATCGCGGGTCGCAGTGTGAAGGTCCGCTCAAACATGGCGGCGGTCGAGGCGTCTGTCGATCATGACTACTTGCGCTTCAAGGGCTCATTCTTCTGGGCGCAGGGCGATACGAATCCGACGGACAACAAGGCGACGGGCTTTGATGCGATCTTCGACGATCCGAATTTCGTTGGCGGACAATTCTCCTATTGGAACCGCAACGGCATTCGGCTAACACAGACGGGCCTCGGTTTGGTGCAGCCCAACAGCATCTTGCCGAGTCTGCGCAGCAGCAAGACACAGGGACAGGCAAACTTTGTAAATCCCGGCATCTTCATCTACAACGCTGGTGTTGATGTGGAGCTTACCCAGCGAATCAAGACAGTTTTCAATGTCAACTATCTTCGGTTTCATCGCACTGAGCCGCTGGAGTATGTGCTCTTTCAAAACCACATTCGGCATGACATTGGATTCGACTACAGCCTCGGGGTCGCGTACCGGCCGTTCTTAATAAACAACGTGACGGTCACCTTCGGTGCCTCGACGCTCCAAACTGGTCGCGGCTTTCGCGACATTTTCACCGACCGCTCGCGCAATTGTCCGCCGAACGTCGGCGACTTCTGCGAACCGGATGTGATCAGCCCAAGCAAGCCGCTGTATTCGTTGTTTGCGCAGTTGAAGCTGGTGTTTTGATTTTTGACACAAGGATTCAAGCATCTTTCTTGGTGGCGTACCTGGTGTGTGCTTCTTGTACCTTGAGACGAGCTGATCTTAGGCTCACCACAGAGACACAGAGAGCACAGAGGTTGCACAGAGAAAGACAGTGCGGAGTAGAAGCTATGAATCCTCCCATCAATCAGTTGACGCATGAAGTGATTGGGGCGTCGATAGAAGTTCACAGAAAGCTGGGGCCGGGATTGCTTGAGTCAGCCTACAAGGAATGTTTGTGTCGGGAATTAATCTTGAGAGGCGTTCCGTTTGAACGAGAACGGCCACTGCCATTGGAGTACAAGGGAATTCGACTGGAATGCGGATATCGAGTGGATATTCTGGTGGGCGGTATTGTGGCGGTGGAAGTGAAAGCGGTTGAAGCTCTGGTGCCAATTCACGATGCGCAGCTTTTGACATATCTCCGGATCGGTGGATGGCGAGTGGGATTGCTAATCAATTTCAACGTTGTAGTACTGAAGGATGGGATTCACAGAAAGATCCTGGGATGACAACTAATCTCTGTGCATCCTCTGTGTTCTCTGTGTCTCTGTGGTGAACCGTTCCGTAAACTAACGCGAGTAAGCGGGAATGATGCACGTTACTCCAGACAGACCAATTAATATTAAGAGTCTTAGCGTGATGGCACTGCTGCTGTTGACGCTTCTGGCGGCTGCACTATTAAAGGGTTCTCCCGGGACGGCGGCGAGTCAACCTAGCAGAAGGGTTTCCCGGTTCCAAAGTTCGGAAACGAATCCAGAGACCGCTCATGTTGTTACTCGCTTTCAAAATCCCAAAACACCCAAGCTGGAAGGCTGCGTCACCTGCCACGGGCAGATTGAGCCGATGCACAAATACGGCACGACCGAAACACTCGATAACTTAAAGGATGGCAAGGATGCCGTTGGGCTGACCTGCACTGCCTGCCACGGCGGCAACCCCGTGCCGCGCAAGACTAGCGACGATCCAAAGTCGATCCAGCAAATCAAGGACGAGGCACACGTGCGCGCAAAGTTTCCTGCCCAGTGGCAACGCGATGGTAAATACACCGGCGCGAACCCTGAGCGCACGAACACACTGCTGGTGCGCGAGAGTTGGGAGTTTGTCCGCTTCATCAATCCCGGCGATCTGCGCGTCGCTGCGAAGACCTGCGGCGGCGGCGCCTGCCACGATCTCGAAGCCAGGAACACCGCGCGCAGCATGATGACGCATGGCGCGATGTTGTGGGGCGCCGCGCTTTACAACAACGGCGGCTTTCCTCTGAAGGACACCCGTTTTGGCGAAAGCTACAGCGAAGCTGGCGCACCGCAAAGTTTGATACAGACGCCGAAGCCCGCGCTCGCAGACGGGCGCGCCAAAGGCTTGCTTGAATTTCTCGATCCCATCCCGCGCTGGGAGATTTCGCAACCCGGCAACGTGCTGCGCGTTTTCGAGCGTGGCGGGAAGCGGCGTTTGGAAGTCGGCTTGCCGGACAAGGAGGAAGATCCGGGCAAGCCGGACAAGGGACTAAGCCCGCGTGGTTTTGGTAGTGCGCAGCGCACCGATCCCGTTTTCCTCGGATTACAGAAGACGCGCCTCCACGATCCGACGCTAAACTTCCTCGGCAGCAACGATCATCCCGGAGACTTCCGCTCGTCAGGATGTTCCGCCTGTCACGTTATCTATGCCAACGATCGCGATCCTTCTCATTCCGCCGCTTATTACAGCGCCGGAAACGCGGGGGCATCGCAATCCGCCGACGTTAACATACCGAAGAACGAATCGGGACATCCCATCAAGCATCAATTCACCAGCCAGATTCCCACGTCGCAGTGCATGGTCTGTCACATGCACCCGGGCACGAACATGGTGGCCACCTATCTCGGCATGACCTGGTGGGACAACGAGAGCGATGGCGAAAAGCTGTATCCGAAGCAGCAACACGATCCATCGCCGGACGAGGAGCAGGAAAAGCTTCAGCGCAACCCGGAAGGGGCCAGCGTGCGAGGGCTCTGGTCAGAGCTTGAATTCCTCGCGCAGACCGGCACGCCCGAATTCAATGCCGGGTTGAAGAACACGCAGTTTGGCGACTTTCATGGTCACGGCTGGCTGTTTCGCAAAGTCTTCAAGCGCGACCGCAAAGGAAACCTGCTGGACGCGCAGGGCAACCTGGTGTCGTCTGACGATCCGGAGAAATTTAAGAAGGCTGTTCATCTAAACGATATCCATCTCGAGAAGGGGATGCATTGCGTCGACTGTCATTTTCGCCAGGACGCGCACGGCGACGGCAATCTGTATAACGAACCGCGCGCTGCGATCGAAATAAGTTGTGAGGATTGCCATGGCTCGATCCGCAGTCGCGCTAACTTATTCACTTCAGGACCGGCGGCGGCGACAGCAACAGGACAAGCAGCCGAGCGTCGCAAGTCACAAAACCAGCCGTTGGTCGGACAGGACCTGACCCGAGGGATTCGCGTCCGCGATGAAACCGGCGCGAAGATTCCGCTCTTCCAAAGAATCACGCGCGAACGGAAGAAGAAGGACGAAACCGGGAAAGACATCGAGCTGAAAACCGGCGACATCATTCAAAACTCGATGGTCGTCCCCGGACGCTGGTGGCGCGTAATTCAAACCGTCGACACCATCACCCCGGGCAGCCGCGACTACAGCGAAAAGTCGCGCTACTCGAAGACGATTCGCAAAGACAACGCCAGTTGGGGCGATGTGCCCGCAAACGATAAGGAGCTGGCGCACCGCGACACTGAGATGACGTGTGTCGCCTGCCATTCATCCTGGGTGACGAGCTGTTTTGGTTGTCACTTGTCAATGCAGGCGAATCGCAAAATGCCTAACCGGCACAACGAGGGCGGCGATTCGCGCAACTTCACTCAATACAACTTCCAGGTTTTGCGCGACGACATTTTTATGCTGGGCCGCGATGGCACCGTCACCGGTAATCGCGTGGCCCCGGTGCGTTCATCTTCCGCTGTCCTGGTCAGCTCGCAAAATCAGAACCGCGAATGGATCTATTCGCAGCAACAAACAACCTCCGCGGAAGGATTTGCCGGCCAGACGTTCAATACGCACGTGCCACATACCGTCCGCGCCACTGAAACGAAGTCGTGCACCGACTGTCACGTGTCGGCAAAGAACGACAACAACGCGTGGCTGGCGCAACTGCTTTTGCAGGGCACAAACTTCGTCAACTTCATGGGTCGCTACGTGTACGTGGCCGCGAACGACGCGCTGGAGGTGGTGGTTGCAACCGAACACACGGAACCGCAAGCGGTGTTTGGCAGCTCGCTTCATAAGATTGCCTATCCCGACAACTACGAAAAGTTTGTTAAAGAGGGAAGTGAGCTGAAGACCGCCTACGAGCACGTGGGCAATCCGCGCGTGTTGCAAGTGCAGTTGCGGGGCGAGTATGCCTACGTGGCGGCGGGCGAAGGCGGCTTGCGCGTTTACGACGTCGCTCAAATTGACCAGAAAGGTTTCTCTGAACGGATAACTACCGCACCGGTCTCGCGCTTTGGCCAGAAGTTTTGGGTCAAGACGAAATATGCGACGGCAGTTGCCGCGCCTACGACACTGGCGGTCGACCCTGCTCGCTGGCGACTGAAGAGTGACGGCACGATGATCGATCCCGCGAGCGCCGGCAAACTGACCGGCGAGGCGCGCAAACAACTGTTGAATGAAGAACAACCTATCCATCCGCTGTATGCCTATCTTTACGTTGTTGACAAGTATGAAGGACTGATCCTGGTCAACGCCGCAACGCTGCTCGATGGCGATCCGCTAAATAACTATTTGAAGCGAGCGCTGGATCCGGCTAAGTATCCGGGCGGCGCCTTCAATCCCGGCGGCGCGCTCAACGATGCCAACAACGTCCAGATAGCGGGCCACTATGCTTACATAACCACGGCGCACAGTCTGGTTATCGTTGACATCGACGAGCCTTTGCATCCCGAGATCGTCCAGCAGATAGCCGCGCCCGAACTTCGTAATCCCCGCGCCATTGCAATTCAGTTTCGCTATGGTTTCATCGTCGATGACGACGGGTTGAAGGTGTTGGATGTCATGTCGCCTGACCGGGTTCGTGTGATTAACGCCGCCACCGTTCCGCTCGGTGATGCCCACGACGTTTACGTCGCTCGCACCTACGCCTACGTGGCAAACGGCAAAGAAGGAATCGCGATTGTCGACGTAGAGCAACCGGAGAAACCGCGGCTCGATCAGATTTATAACGCCGCTGGGAAGCTCAACGATGCGCGCCAGGTGAAGGTCGCGATGACCAATGCGAGTCTCTTTGGATACGTAGCTGACGGCAGGAACGGTTTACGAATACTGCAACTGACTTCGCCGGAGACGATGCCGGAATACGCCGGGTTTAGTCCGCGACCGAAGCCGGTGTTGATTGCTACGTTCAAGACTAAAGGCGAGGCGTTAGCGATTTCCAAACCACTCGATCGCGACCGCGCTGTGGACGAGAGCGGGAATCAGATTTCAGTGTTTGGCCGGCGCGGCGCGCGG
>JBGQJH010000091.1:0-8025 GCA_041498935.1 Pyrinomonadaceae bacterium
CCGCCGCAACGATCGGCACTGAGACATGCCGCATCAGCGAAAATAGCTCCATCAGCGAGCGCGCATTAGCCTGCTTTTCTGTGACTGAGGCTTGCGAGATCTTTTGTAAAGCTGAAAGGTCCGCTCCGGAACAAAAATCCGGACCAGCTCCGCTAATCAAAATAACTCTTATGGATTCCGCCCTGGCGGCCGCCACGATCGAGTCCTTGAGGGCTCCGATCAGTTCGTCGTTAAGAGCGTTTCGCTTCTCAGGGCGATTGAGCGTGATGCGTGCAACAGAGTCTTCAACCGAGTAAAGAAGAGCCTTGTTTTCGTCAGTCAATATGGCGCCTCCATCTTTTGCAGTCTGGCAACCTGCGAAGCGCCCTGCTGCAGCCAAGCGAGAGTGCTCCCCTCGTCGCTTTCGTTGCGAAGTTTTGAGTCTTTAGCCTTATGAAACCCTAACTACTCTCAGGTGTCAATTTTTGTCACGGTCCATCTTGAAAAATTAAGCACAGAGCACTCAAATAATGACATAATCACAATCGTGCAGCGGCGCCCTCCAGCCAAACGAGCTAATCTTCCGACCGAGAGCCGCTCAGGTCGATACCAGAAATAAGGAGGCAGCCCCAACCGACGCCTAAGTCGCTCCCCGGTAGTTTTAGCTCCCTAGCTTGCGGATCCGCGTCAATCCCACCTAAGAGAGTCAGATCAACCAAAGATGATGGGGTAGCACACTGTGAAATCAAACCATTATAATCGCATCAAGCTCATAGATCTGATCAGTCGGATTGTACCGTCTACATTTTTCCTGTTCGTTGTGACGCTCAAAGGCACCGAACTATACACTTTCCTCAAGACTCATTTCGCAGCGAATGAACCTGCATCCTGGAGATTTCTCGTGGACGTCGCGTCCAGATCTTCCACTGTCTGTTTTCTGGCACTGATGACGATCCTATTCTTTATCAGGCTTGAGCCAGTGGGGAAAGCGAGGAACATTCTGCCGCGAGTCATGGCAATAGCCGGAACGTTCTTTGTAGCCCTCGTGACTCTCTTCCCGCGCGCGAACCTCTCGATGACGCAAACAGTCATCGCCAGTTCGATCAGTATTTGCGGAACGATCATGTCAATCATTGCTCTGGCACATCTGGGTCGCTCGTTTAGCTTGATGGCCGAGGCAAGAAGACTGGTTACTACCGGGCCTTATCGAATCGTGCGGCATCCTTTGTACCTCTTCGAAGAAGTAGCATCGTTCGGCGTGCTGCTTCAGTTTTTCTCGTTCTACACGGCTGTGATATTCCTTCTTCATGTGCTTATACAACTGCAGCGAATGAAGAACGAAGAGGTAGTTCTGGAAAAAGCATTCCCCGAATATCAAGCTTACAGGGCAACCACAGCGCGCGTTATCCCGAAACTCTACTAATCACAGCTCGATTACCTCAGGAATAGATAAGAGTTACGGAAACTAGCGGCGGGTCGCTCACTGCACACTCTACTTAAATCTGATGCGTCGCTCTGGAACTACAAACTGGAAATGGACACTCTGGGCTGCCGTTGCGGTAACGCTGCTGTCCCTCTGCCCACAGCTCTTGATGTGGGGATCCCGCGGTACGCAATGGAACGGCAGTTACGCGGAGTTTCATGGCGACGAATGGGTCTATTCAGCGTATGTCCAGGCATTGATTGACGGTCGGCCACGTCGTAACGATCCCTACACGGGACGTGACGACAGCCCCGATAATCCGCAGCCAGAATCTCTCTTTTCTATCCAGTTCTTGCCCGCCTATATGATTGCGATTCCGGCTAGACTCGTGGGGATATCGTCGTCGACAGCGTTTATAGGTTTAGGAGTTCTGGCGCCCTTCTTTGCGTGCCTCACCATCTTCTGGCTAATTGCGAATGTGATCCAGGATCGCAGTCTGGCGGCCGCTGGAGCCGTGGTAGTCCTGTGCTTTGGCGGGCTCGCTGCGGGAGAGGGCTTGATACACCTACTGATCTCTGGTTCTAACTATTCCTTTCTTCCCTTCCTTAGACGATATGAGCCAGTAATACCTTTTCCGCTGTTCTTTGTGTTCTGTACCCTGGTTTGGAAGGCCCTGAACGACCGCCGTTTTGCGTTTGTCTGGGCGGTCGCCGCTGGTCTGGTACTGGACCTACTCATCTTTTCTTACTTCTTCCTCTGGACAACTGCGGCGGCGTGGCTGACGTGCAGCGCGCTTCTCTGGTTCGTTGCCTATCCCGGAAAACTTCGACGAAACTTCAGGCCTTTCCTGACAATCCTCTTGCTGGCGGGAACAGCGCTCGTCCCCTATGTGGTATTGCTGTCACGCCGTTATGTAACCATGGACGCCGGGCAGAAGCTGACGCTTTCGCATGCTCCAGATCTACTTCGCATGCCTGAACTAATCGGCTTGGCCGCGGTCGTCCTGATCGTCTTTGGTGCTCTTCGGGGAAGGCTGAACTGGCGCGCTCCGGAGACATTGTTTGCTGCCTCGTTTGCCCTTACCCCGGTAATTGTATTTAACCAGCAGGTAATCACAGGACGTTCACTACAGCCTTTCCATTACAAATCGTTCATCGCGAACTACCTGGTTCTTGTTGGCCTGCTATTGGCGAGTGTCATTATTTGGCGTGGGCCTGCGGGCGAAAGACGACCGATACGCTATCGCTGGGCGGGTCGCCTGGCGTTCATCGCAATCTGGTGGGCGGCTATTGAGGTCCTGGCGCCTGCAAAAGTGATAATTAGAGACAGCCAGTTCACGGATCGCGCGGCAGCGGTCTGCCAACGTTTACGACAGCGATCCGCTACCGACGGATTGGTTACGAGCTCCGCGACAGATCCTCGGCCTCTGGTGTTAGCTAGCGACAACAAAGTCGCCGTGATCTTGCCGACGTTCGCGCCTCAGGCCGTGTTGTGGGCCCCTCACTTCGACTTCCTGAACCTCGCTGGCGGCGAGAGCCGCGAGCGCTTCTACGAGTACCTTTATTTTACGGGCATAGAGGGGGACAGACTCGGAAAGGAATTGGCACAACCCATGAGTACCTTCGCCGCGGCAGCCTTCGGGCATGAGCGCGTGATACCCGATCTGTCCGTGCAAGCCAAGCCGATCACAAGTGAGGAGATTGCGTTCCAGGTCGCAGATTATAAGGCCTACTATTCTTCATTCACACGAGACCGCGCGGTTCAGCATATTCTCTCGTATGTCATTGTACCTTCCGCTGGCGGACCTGATCTGTCGAACCTGGATCGCTGGTATCAGCGCGACAGGGGTGAGCAAGTTGGCGAATACATACTCTATCGAGTCCAATTACGCCCTTGAGATCTTCTGCGCGGGTCCCACCGGTATCAATGCGGCATGGCTGCAACTCAAGGCTTACTTTGGTTTCGCCCAGCGAAGCTCATTGCGAGCTGAGGAAATCGATTAGAGCTTCGTTCACTTCAGCGACTGCCTCATTCTGCACCCAATGGCCACTATCGGCTATCCGCAGCTCGTGATACGGCGCCTCAATATGGTTCTTGATGTCGCGTACTGTGGCGGGAAGAATTGCGAAATCCTGTTCGCCAAATATGAACAGAGTCGGCACGCGAATGCGGCCCTCACCGCTGTGTCTGGCTTGGCCGACCCTGGCTTCACTGCGATGACCGTCGCGCTCAGGCGTGTCTTTCGCATTTCGTTTTGACATTAGCCGCCGCACATTGGCGCGATAATAGTTGACAGCAGCGGTTAGAGCGCCCGGGCGTCGTAATGCTTCTTTGTAGATTTCGATGTCGGCGTCGCTGAAGGTGTCCTTGCGAACAACAGTTTCTTTGAAGGTGCGATCGAGCGCGGCAAAGTCTTTCCGGCCAATGGTCCATTCGGGAATGCGCGGAAGCTGAAAGAAAAACATGTACCAGCTTCGCAGCAACTGCCGCAGTGAGAGGTTTGCCCGCCACACGGCTGCCGGTGGCACCTGCAACACTGCAAGTTTGGATACGCGCTCAGGATATTTTTGCGCAACCGCCCACGCCACACCCGCGCCCCAATCGTGGGCGACAATCGCTGCCTTCTCGACGCCGAAGTATTTGATGAGGCCGACAACATCGTCCACCAAAACTTCAAGGCGATAGTCTTCCACCCGCGCCGGCTTATCGCTCAGGTTGTAGCCCCGCATGTCAGGAGCAACGACACGATAACTCTTTCCCAGCGCCGTTAACTGATGGCGCCACGAATACCAAAACTCAGGAAAGCCGTGCAGCAAAATCACGAGGTTGTCGCCGCTGCCTGACTCGGCATAATGCAAGCGGATGCCATTAACGTTGGCGTAGCCATGAGTGATTGCCGGCTCTGAATTCATCTTTCAAGACTTTTCTTTCAGAGTCATTTGAAACCCAAAGAGCGGGGGCAAGCCCGCCTTCCCGACCTTGAGACTCTTGAGGATGCTCATACTTTCAATCGTGAAAGCCTCTCAACTACCGGGGACCATCCCAGTAAAGTGCAGCTCCAGGTCGGGAAGGTGGACTTGCCCCCGCTCTTAGCGACGTTATAGTCGAGTTGTCCTTTAATCCCGGCCAACTCCCAAACTCAGTGCTTCCTGATCAGGTATCTCAATTGCCATCCTGAGCAGCGCTGTCGAAAAAGTTTTCCCCTGAGCGTCAGTCATCAAAGACAGCGTGCCACCACCGCCAAGGCTCTCGTGCAGCAAGAAATTAAGCGCGCCGAGATTCGGCAATTCGAATCGCTCCACTTCGCCCTTACAGATTCCTTTGAAGTGCTGCTTCACACGCGCCGCCGTCACTTCACGAACGAGAATCGGATAGACTTCCTCACGTAGAGCGATGAGGCCGACGTTGGCCGTGTCGCCTTTGTCACCCGAACGCGCGTGGGCAAGTCTTGTTAGTTGCACCTTCATCAGCGGTTCAAACGAACTACATTTTACATTTTCCATTTCTCATTTCTCATTTGCCATTGCAGAATGCTCGTGCAGGCCCGCGAATGACAAATGAGAAATCTTAAATGATATCTGGAAAATCCTTCTCAGCATCTTTCACACGTCAATGACGTTAACAACGGGACTGATCTCTTCCTTCGGAATCAGCGCCGGCCAATAAGCGACAATCTCTTCCACTTTTGGCCGTCCGCCGGCAAAACCGGTAACACCGGGCGGCCCAGTCAACACCAATGGCGCGATCTCTTTGGTGAATCTCTCGACCGCGGCCCGGTCTTCACTGCGCACACCGACGCGCAGTTGTACTTCAGGTAAGTCCGGCGGAGGTTCGCCGGCCAACGGACCATGCGTGGCATTCGCACCCACAAACTCCGTCAGAATGTGATCAAACTTCAAACCAAGCCGATCCAATCGCGCCCGCAGTATCCTGTCGGCGGCCCGCGCCTTGTCGTAAGCGTCTGGCCACGAGTAGACGAGCGTGCCCACAGCCTTGTAGCCGGCTGAATAACTTATCGAAACCTTGAAAGTGTCAGTTGCCGGTCGCCCCTCGATTCCGAAGACACGAACGCGGTCACGGCCCTCGTACTCGAGACGCACCGTAGTGAAATCCGCAACGCAATCCGGCGTGATGTATTCGCGCGGATCGCCCATTTCATACACCAACTGTTCTTTGACGGAAGGAATAGTCACCCAGCCGCCGGTGCCTTCGTGTTTCGTAATCACGAACGTGCCGTCGGGCACTGCTTCGGCAATTGGAAATCCGACATTGGCCAGGTTGGGAATGCTGCGCCACTCATATTGGCAGTTGCCACCTGAACACTGCGCGCCGCATTCAATGATGTGTCCGGCAATGGTGCCGGCCGCGAGCTTGTTCCAATCATTTTGGGCCCAGCCAAATTCATGCATCAGGGGTGCGAGCGTCAGACCGGTGTCGGTCGCCCGGCCTGTAATCACGACCAACGCGCCGCGATTGAGCGCCTCGACCATTGGCGCCGCGCCCAGGTAGACGTTGGCGCTTTGAATCCGTTCACGGACAGTAGACAGCGCGGCGTCTGTATCCATGTTACGCAGCTCGACTCCCCGGCTGAGGAGCTCGTCCAATTTCGCCATGATGTCGTCGCCGGTAACAATGCCGATGCGAAGTTTGCCAGCAAGGCCAAGCTCGCGAGCAACTTCGCTTACCGCAGCCGCACAACCCTCAACGTTCACGCCGCCGGCGTTAGCGGTGACACGAATGTTGCGCTCAACGCACGCCGGCAGGATCTGCTTCATTAGCGGAACAAAATCCTTCGCATAACCTGCTGACGGATCGCGCGAGCGCTGCTTCTGCATGATCGACATCGTAACTTCCGCCAGATAGTCGAGCATCAGGTAGTCAATTGGGCCACCTTCAACCTGGCGCACCGGTGCGTCCGGGAGATCTCCCCAGAAACCCTGGCCGGCAGCGATGCGAATCTTGTTTCTCATTAGAACACCAAATCAGAACCGGGAGCGGACCGGGGTCCCCGCGCGGGCAGCCCGCGTGGGGTGCTGGTAGCGACCGGGTTCCTTTGAGCTTTTATGTCATCCTCCTCAACCCGGTCGCTACCGCTCCCGGTTCTGATTCATACCAGCGTTGGCGGTAAAACAAACTGTCCAATATGGGGACCGCTGTAGTTCAAGCTGGTGCGCAGCGAAAGTTCCAAGGCGTCCCGCGTGTTCTCCGGAATGATCACCGCATCGACAAATCCCCGTGCCGCTGCATACTTCGCGTCCAGCTCCAGGTCATAAGTCTCACGCACCTGATCCATCTCCGCATCGAGCCCCTCGTCTGGTTTCAAATCGTTGCGATTAAGTTTTTCCAGTTGACTACCAAACACCGCCTGCACTGCCGAGTCGCCTTCCATGACGCCCATGCGCCCCGTCGGCCAGGTGTAGATGAAATCCGGGTCAAAACCCTGGCCCGCCATCGCGTAATAGCCGGCGCCCGAAGCGTGGTTTACTGTCAAAACGATCTTCGGCACCACCGCGGTGGCCATCGCTTCCACGAACCGCGCACCGGCGCGAATGATTCCGGAGTGTTCCGCTTCCGGTCCGACCATGAAACCGGAAACATCCTGAATGAACAGCAGCGGCGTCTGACGCCGGTTGCACGTTTCGATAAAGTACGCCACCTTCTCCGCCGACTCGGTATAGATGATGCCGCCGAAGCGAGGTGGACCGCCGCCCGGCGACCGAATCATGCCGCGGTTGTTGGCAATCACGCCGACTTGAATGCCGCGAACGCGAGCGTGTCCGGTGATCATCTCCTTCGCGTAGTCTGCCTGGAACTCATCGAGATGTCCGCCGTCAAGCAGGCAGTCGAGCAGGTGCCGCGCGTTGTAAGGCTGCTTATGATCTTCGGGAATGATGTCGTAGAGATCGGCGGCGGGACGCGCCGCGTCAGTGGATTGTTTAGAGTTGGCACTTGTGCCAACTTTATTAGACGGGAGCTCGGAAACAAACTTGCGAATTCGAGCAATGCACTCTTCGTCATTCTTCACACGATAGTGCGCCACGCCCGAGAGTTCGTTGTGCGCGCGGGCCCCGCCGAGAGTCTCGTTGTCGATCGTCTGCCCGGTGGCGCCTTTCACGAGGTTCGCGCCGCCGAGACCCATGAAGGACGTTCCCTCCACCATTACGATCACATCCGAGAGCGCGGGCAAGTAGGCGCCGCCGGCAATACATGGTCCCATCACCGCTGCGATCTGCGGAATCTTTAGATATCGCCGCATGATCGAGTTGTAATAAAAGATTCGCGAGGCGCCATACTGGCCGGGGAAAACGCCGCCCTGATATGGCAGATTCACGCCGGCCGAATCAACCAGATAGATAATCGGAACGTGCGAGCGCATTGCGATCTCTTGCGCGCGCAGAATTTTCTTGATCGTCTCCGGCCACCACGATCCCGCCTTCACCGTTGCATCATTGGCTACAACTACAACCTCGCGATCCTCAACCCGGCCGACGACGGTAACGACCCCCGCCCCCGGCGCAGCACCGATTTCTTCTTCTTCCTGCTCACTGCCCACTACCCACTGCCCACTGCTCGCTTCCTTGTCCCCTTCCCCCTTCCCCTTTTCCCCTGTTGCCCTGTATTGA
>JBGQJH010000092.1:0-7999 GCA_041498935.1 Pyrinomonadaceae bacterium
CAGGTGTGCGCGTCTTGTATAAGAGTCCATCGACATAAAACCGCATGACGTTCGGTTCCCACTCAACGGCGAAGGTATGGAAATCGTCGGAAAACTTCTGACCGTTGGGCAATGCGTAGGACGCGGTTATGCCGCTTCCGCTCGAGTAACCAGGTCCATGAAAAGTGCCATGAACGATCGACGGCTCCTTACCGATATTTTCCATGATGTCGATCTCGCCGCAGTTCGGCCAGTGAGCAGTTTCGATGTTATCACCCAACATCCAAAATGCGGGCCAGATACCCTGGCCGTAGGGAATCTTAATACGCGCTTCAAAGCGTCCGTAGGCCTGGCTGAACTTATTCTTAGTGAGCAGTCTTGCCGAAGTGTGGTTGCGGGTTGTGTTGTCAGGCCCGGTGAAGGTTTCCTTGAGCGCTTTGATTACCAGCAGACCACCTTCGAGATCCGAGTTTGCAGTCCGACTCGTATAGGTCTCGAGCTCGTTGTTACCCCAACCGTTGCCGCCGATATCAAAGTACCACTTGCTCGAATTAACCGGCGAGCCGCTGGGACCATCGAACTCGTCACTCCACACCAGGGTCCATTGGGTGGGATTACTCGCGTACGCGGTTGGACACGTGGTTAAAAACGCACTGAGTACGACCGCAACCTGAACGCTTAACAGCGCGCCGGTAATCGCTATCGGTGCAAACAGCCTTCGTTTGAAATGAAAAGCCCTGCCGTTCTTCATCTTCATCTTCATCTAATAAATCACGTAATTATCCGCTTTTCGATCGCTGAGATCCGGTGTGAATCAGCTACAATGCAGACAATAAATACGCGGCGATTATGTCACGATTTCGGATCTATTAGTACCGTAAGAAGCAACCCAAATACACGAAAACGAAGGTGGAAACCGCTAACCATGAAGACTGTCAAATACACCAAGCTAGTGCTGAGCTTAACTTATGCCTTGAGCCTGACCGCGCCTTTAAAAGCACAGAGCACTTCAGCTGAAGTGATGGCGCCCGTCCAACTCAACCTGATGCCGGTGCCTGCGTCGGTGCAAACTCAAACGGGGCGTTTGCCGATCACAGGTAGCTTCAACGTAGCAGTCAAGAACTATGCGGACGATCGATTGCGCGCCGGCATCGCTCGCATGAGGGCGCGGCTCTCGGGACGAACGGTACTGACTCTGCCGGTTGACCTTGTCACCGATGAAAGTACCGCTACGCTCGTCGTTCAATGCGAACGAGCAGGCGACCGCATCCCTTCTCTCAATGAAAATGAAAGCTACAGTTTGGAAGTAATGGACAAGCAGGCGCGGCTGGTGGCCCCGACAGTCGTAGGCGCGTTACGTGGCCTGGAGACTTTCCTGCAACTGCTGCAGGCTGATCGTGATGGATACTATCTGCCGGCTATCAAGATTCAGGATCAACCGCGGTTTCCCTGGCGCGGCTTACTCATCGATGTTGGCCGCCACTACGAGCCGATGGAAGTTCTCAAACGGAATCTGGATGGCATGGCAGCAGTAAAGTTGAATGTCTTTCACTGGCACCTGACAGAGGACCAGGGATTCCGCGTCGAAAGCAAGAAATTTCCGAAGCTCCATTCCATGGGATCGGACGGTCTTTACTACACCCAGGATCAAGTGCGCGAAATCATTGCCTACGCAGCTGATCGGGGCATTCGTGTGATGCCTGAGTTTGATATTCCCGGTCACAGCACAAGTTGGTTGGTTGGTCATCCCGAACTGGGCAGCGCCCCTGGGCCATACAAGATTGAACGAGGCGCGGGAATTTTTGAGCCCGCGCTCAATCCCACGCGCGACCAGACATACAAATTCCTTGACGGATTTTTGGGCGAGATGGCGGCGCTGTTCCCTGACGCCTACATGCACATCGGCGGCGATGAGAACGAAGGCAAGCAGTGGGACCGCAACCCCCAGGTTCAGGCGTTCATGAAAGAGAAAGGGATTAAAGACAACCATGCCCTGCAAGCTTACTTCAATCAACAAGTCTTAAGGATTCTCCAAAAGCACGGTAAGAAGATGATCGGGTGGGAAGAGATACTCCATCCAGACCTGCCCAAAGACGCAGTCATTCACTCCTGGCGTGGGGCAGCTTCTTTAGCAGATGCCGCGAAGAAGGGTTACAACGGCATTCTCTCAGCGGGATATTACATTGATCTAATGTTTCCGGCTTCGCAACACTACCGTGCCGATCCGCTTCCGTTGGACAGCCCGCTAACTCCCGAGGAAACGAAACGTGTGCTCGGCGGCGAGGCCACGATGTGGGGTGAATGGGTCAGTCCCGAAACAATCGACTCACGGATCTGGCCGCGCACTGCGGCCATCGCTGAGCGACTTTGGTCGCCGCGAACCGTAACGGATGTAGATGACATGTACCGGCGTTTAGCAGTGATCAGCATCCAACTGGAAGAGTTGGGGCTTACTCACGAAAAGAATTACGGCATGCTGCTCCGCCGCCTGGTTGCGAGCGAGAACACTGGACCATTGCGCACGCTGGCTTCAGTAATCGAACCAGTCAAAGAATACCACCGCTATCAAATGCGACCCCAGACCATGCTTAGCCCCCTTTCTGGCTTGGTCGATGCCGCGCGTCCTGACAGCGAAAGTGCTCGTCGATTCGCAGCCATGGTAGACGCTTTCCTTGCTGACGCGCCACGCTTTCAACTCTATCGTTCCGACATTCGCGATTCGCTTGCCAGTTGGCGCGACGCCGGCACGGCACTTGATCCAATGATTGATCGAGCTCCAGCCTTGCAAGAGGCTCGACCGCTCGCAAAGAATTTGGCGGACGTCGCGGCGGCGGGGCTGGAAGCGATTGCCTATCTATCAACGGGCGACGCAGCCACAACTGAGTGGCGCGACGCTCAATTGGCCAAACTCGACGAAGCCGCCAAACCAAAAGCGGCATTGGAGTTCGTCGTTATCACGAGCGTGCGGAAACTCGTAATCGCAGCCGCTGAATTACCCCAGCTTAGGTTGACCACGCCGGCGGAATGGCAGAAGCGAATCACGACAATGGCTGTCCCCTTGGGCGCTCCTACCGCTAAGCCGTAGGTTCCGCATCGCTGACTCCACGGGTGGGTTGTGGTCTCGATTTTACGACTGCAGTCCTTCAAGTCGAATTCAGTTGGGAGTGGGTTCGCCAGGTTTGACGATGCGGATCCAGTGATCGGTGAACTTGCCGTGGGCTCCAGGTAGATCGATCTTCGGCATGTGACACGTTGCACAATGTTCCTTGCTCACCGGACAGGCAGGAGCCGTCCGAGCGGCGGTCTTTGCCTGGCTACGCGTGCTGAGGTGACAAGCCAAACATTTTGCGTCGTAGAAAGCTGCGTCCTCTGCCAGCTTGTCGTGCGGATCGTGACAGGCGACGCAACTGATACGCACATCGCCGCTGTGTCCCCGGCTATTGAAAATTCGGTAAGGCTGATAACGCAGATTATTCGCGCCACCCTGCTTTGGCATGAGCAGGGCTTTTTCAAAACTCACGTGGCAGGCGCCGCAGAATTCCTGGCTCAGCTCATCTGCTTCCAGCTTCGCAGGATTAAATATCTGCAGTTTCCTGCTCCCAGCCTTGATGGCCTGAATATGCTTTTCACCTGGGCCATGACAACCCTCGCAAGTAACTCCGGGCATCAGATGATCGAGTTGTAGTTGCGCAGCGCTAACCGCGGCGGTTGAATGACAAGCGAAACAGCCCTGCGCTGCTTCCATGGTCATCGGCCGGCCAAGACCGTCTTCGAGCGACTCGGGCACTGAACGCGGATGAATGATAGTGAAGTCGAGACCATGGATTTCCTGATAATAGCTGACACGACTTTCGTAGAACACTCCCTTGTGTTGAAACACATAAGTCTGGCCAGCCTTGCCTTGGCCAAAGCAGTAGAGCACGGGTTCCGAAATTGAGTTTGGACCATCACTGATTGTGTAGAGGCTGCGATTTCCCTCGCGCACAATCTGGTAGTTGTAGGGACCATTGCGAAAGTTCAAGCGGGGATGGCTTTTCAAAACCTCGCAACTGTCGACAGGCTCCAGCGCGCGGCTCATCGGATTCGCCAGACGCTTTGCTGTTAGCGGAGCGTGGCATTGAGCACAGGCGTTGCTGCCCACATAACGAACAGCGGCAAGCTCATGAGTAGGTCGCCATTTCGTGAAAGCATCGCGCTGACTCTGAGCGCGAGAAAACGGCCAAAGAGTCATGGTCACGAAGACAAGGCCGGCCATCACCAGAATGTTTTTGATGCGATCCGACATGTTACTTCGCTGTGGTGGCGCCGCTCCTGGCAACGCCTTCGCCTTCAATCACTTTTAGATAAGAGTTGATCGGCAGGTTAGTTAATTTGTCCACTTTGCCGCGGGGCCAGCGAATCTCAACATAATCAATCTTCCTGGCGCTGCCCAGGCCCAGCACTTCGCGTGGATCGTGCGAAGCAAGATAACTGCCGCCCGCTGTCTTCAGCCGGCTTCGCTTCACGCCTCCGGCCTGCCAGGTGATAACAGCGCCAACGGCCGCGGGATTGCTCTTAGTTGCGACGAGTTGCAGACCGAGCCAGTTATTCTTATTGCCTTCCTCGTTGCGCAGCAGGACAGGCGCCTCGCCATTGTTTGAGATCAGCACATCGAGATCGCCGTCGTTATCAAAATCGCCGGTAGCCATGCCCCGCCCGGAAAACTCTTTGCTGAAAACGGCGCCTGATTGCGCACTGACATTCTTGAACGTGCTTCCGGTATTTTCAAACATCAACAAGGGTTCTTTGTACTTCACGTGAGTGGCGCGCATCTCGATGAAGTCATCCGGATGACCGTTGACCAGGAAGAGGTCAGGGTCACCATCGTTGTCATAATCGAAGAACCTTAATCCCCAGCCGCTTAACATCTGCGTTGCTGTTCCAATTTCCCCAGGCTCGTCAGTAAAAATCAAATCCTTCTGGTTGTGATAGAGACTGAAAAACTCTCGATCGATATTGGCTACAAATAAATCCTGCCAGCCGTCGCCATTATAGTCCGCCGCGTCGACTCCCATTCCCGAGCGCGGTTTACCGGCATCGCTGAAAGCCACGCCGGCCGCCAATCCCACCTCTTCAAATTTTCCGCCACCCTTATTGATGAATAGAAAGTTCGACATCGTGTCGTTTGCCACAAACAGGTCCATCAAGCCGTCGTTGTTAACGTCAGTGGCAACGACGCCGAATGATTTTCCGGGTGAATCAGCAATACCGGATTCCTTACTCACATCGCTGAATTTGCCGTCGCCATCGTTGTGGAAGAGGTGGCTGGGCCGGGGCTTGAAAAGGCGCGGCACGCAATAGTAACGCCGGCTCAGCGTTTCATCGGTGCAGAGAATGTTTAGAGACTTCTCGTAAACGACGAAGCTGGAGACGAACAAATCCAGCTTGCCGTCATTGTCGTAGTCGAACCAAACTGCGCAAGTGGACCAGCCTGGCGCCGCGACGCCGGCTTTTTCGGCGACATCAGTGAACGTGCCATTACCATTGTTGTGATAAAGGATATTGCGGCCATAACTCGTGACATAGAGATCAACCCAGCCGTCGCCATCGTAATCACCGGCGGCGACCCCCATGCCGAAGGTGCCGCCGGCTACGCCGGCTTTGTCGGTGACGTCGGTAAACGTGCCATCGTGGTTGTTATGGTAAAGGGCGTTCTTGAGCGGAGTGCTGGGAGTGTAGAAATCCGAAGGTCCGCTGTTGACCAGGTAGATATCCATCCACCCATCGTTGTCGTAGTCGAAGAAAGCGCAACCGGCCCCGACGGTCTCGGGCAAATAACGATCGGTCGAGTGGGCGTTGTTGTGAGCCCAGGTGATACCGCTCTTTTTTGCCAAGACTTCTTCGAAAGTAACGTTGGGCCTAAGCGTCTGGGCGTAGGAGATCAAGCGTAAATTCAGCACCGCTAACGAGAGGATCAGTACCACCTTCAAAGCGGCGCAAGCTCGCGAAGCGCGGCGACAGCATAAAGCCTGGGGTGAAGCGGAGCGGAACCCCAGCAATACGACAGCAAGGAAACGAGCCCGTGAAACGGGCGGCAGCAACTTCGTAATAAGTACAGGACTAATTGGTTTCACAAACGGTCTGGTGGAAACTCTTTTGAGTTTCTCTCTGTCGCCCGCTCGCGGGCTTTATTTTCTTTATCCATCATCATCCTGGGGTCCCGCTCCGCTTCACCCCAGGCTTTATGCTGCCACCCGCTTCGCGGGCTTTTTGAGACGAAACTCATCGAAAGCTTATCGTTGATTCGGTGTTGCCGGCGTAATGACAAAAGTATCGCCTTCCCGTTTTTGTGACTGGTCCAGCGCTTTCAGCTTTTCAACGATTTGCATCTCCGCCTGCGCCCGTTTCTGATCCTTTAGTCGCGCGTACAAGACGGCCAACTGATAGTGCGCCCTCGAATCATCAGGATTCAGTTTAGCTCCCAGTTCGAGTTCTTTTTGGGCGCGCGGATAGTCTTTCAGTTTTAGATGACTGGCGCCAAGAGCGACGTGGGCGTTGGCAAAAGAGGGCGACACCCGAATCGCTTTTTCCAATAGCACTATGGCCTGCTCGTCCTCGTTCTCTTCCTGGACGATCAGTCCCAGATAGTAGAAAGGCTCGGGCATGCTGGCATCGGCTTTGATCGTTTTCTCAAGGTAACCCTTGGCCTCGTTGAATTTTTTCTGTTTGTATAAGACATAGCCGAGATACATCTGCCCCTGGGGGTTGTCCGGCTGCAGTGCGAGCGCACGACGAAAAACCTGCTCTGCCGTAAACAGATCGGGTTTCTTGAGCCAGGCCGCACCAAGCGCGATCAAGTAAGCGGGCTCGGCGGGCTTCAGTTTGGCCGCTTGCTCCAACGCGGACTGGGCCTCGTCAAAAACCCCGAGTGCGAAAGCAGCCACGCCGACCTTATAAAGAAGTTCGGGAGAGTAGCCGGCCAGTTCTTTTGCCTGAGAGAGATACCCAAGTGCAGTTTTTGTGTCTCCTCGGTTTTGAGAAACCCTTGCCAGGCCCAGCATCGCTTCTGCATTTTCCTTCTGCGCCGCAAGCGCGAGCAGATAATTCTCTTCAGCCTTGTCGGCGTCGCCCTTTCTAAAATATGCATCGCCAAGCAGAGTCAGAAATACTGCGGGTGTGGGCTGTGCTGACCTCGCTTTTTCAATGACGCTGATGGACTCGTCTATCTGCCCGCGGGAAAGCAGCAGTCGCGCAAGTTTGTAGTTGGCCTCGACGTTGTTCGGATCGAGCCTAACGACCTCTTTCAATTCCGAAATGGTTTTCTCGGGCGCATTCTTGAGCAGGTACAGAAAGGCGAGGTTCATGTGCACGGCCACAAACCCGGGATCAATCTTTGCCGCTCGGGTCAAGAGGCTCTCCGCTTCGTTTAGCCTTCCCTGTTGAGCGCGAACCGTGCCGAGCAGATTGAGCGCTGCTGCGTCGTTCGGAGCCAATTTCAAAATGCTGTTCAGTTGCTGCTCGGCTTCCGCAATTCGACTTTCGCGAATTAGCGTGGCCACATTCTCAAGTCGCGCCTGTATATTATTTGTCTGGGCAGTAGCAAAGGACCCGCAGAACAACAGCAGCAAAACCAGCATAGTCCTGCATAGGACAGACATTCTTGTCTGTAGTGCCGCAAATAGACCGTTGGCGCTGTGCATGAAATCTAGCCCCCGAACGAGACAGACAGGCACGTCTGTCCTACCGTTGTGCCACCTTCTTAAAGTCCTTCTGCTCGACGACACCCTGGCCCTCTTTGATAGTAAGGATTTTGTTCACGCTCGCATCAACAACCTTGTCGACGGCGCCACTCGGCCAGTGAACCTCAATTAGATCTATCTTCGTTCTCTTCTCGAGTCCGAAATGCAGCCGCAGATCGTTTTGCGAAAGATAACTGCCGCCACTGTGAACTTCATCAATTTGTGTTAGATCACCAGCAACGACCTTGACTCGGGCGCCGATGCCGTCACGATTACTCTTCACGCCCACGGTCTCAATCAAG
>JBGQJH010000093.1:0-7928 GCA_041498935.1 Pyrinomonadaceae bacterium
AACTTTAACGCCTGGGCCGACGAGAGCTTGGCTCTGGCGCAAGATGTCGCTTACAAGGGAATGAAGAACGGCGTTAAGCCAAGTGCCGCATATAACAAAAAAGCACTCAAAGTCGCCCGCCAACGGGTCGCCTGGGGAGGCTACCGGCTTGCTGCGTTGTTGAATGCCATTTGGCCCTAAGGAGGACGACGATTGATCAGTCGAGTGACTATCTAAGTCTTTGCGGCAAGTGCGGTCCGCGTGAGCTGATTAACGTCTTCTCATAACTTCGGTGTAGAATCTAATCAGGTTCATTCCAAAGTCTTGAAGAAATATTGAGCGTGGTGCTTTGTTCCATGAGAAGCATCACGCTTGTTAGTGTAAAGCGTCTTGCCAAATAACTCGTCAAACAGTACAGCTCAGAATACCAACGCCGGGCGCCCAACCATGTGTCGCAGTTGCGGCTCAATTGTGGGTGGTGGGCAACAGCAGTGCGCAGTTTGCGGGACAGCAGTTTCCGGAGCGGCCGTGCCCAGCCAAACGCGAATGGTAGTCGATGGCGAGACCATGCGATTTGCGCGGGCAGTCCTGAATCGGCCCTACAAGTTCACCATCATTCTGCTGGTCGCAAATATTTTCGTCTTCCTGCTGATGTGGCAAACGAGCGGAATGCCCTTTAGCATATTGGCCGCTTTGCCCACCGAGGTGCTGGTACCCTTCGGCGCCAAGGTGAATTATTTCATCCAGACCAAGCATCAATGGTGGCGTTTTGTCACTCCCATGTTTCTCCACGTCAATATTCTCCATTTGGCAGTGAACATGTACAGTCTGTGGATTGTCGGCCCTTACGTTGAGAAGCTTTATGGTTCCGCGAAGTTTGTAGTGTTTTGGGTATTAACCGGCGTGGCCGGCGTTGTTGCCAGTTATCTGACCGTCAGACCCAACATGTCTGTCGGTCCCATCGCGCGCTTCATTTTCAAAACCACTGACGATCCTTCCGCGGGGGCTTCGGGAGCGCTGTTCGGGCTGGTGGGAGTGCTCTTCGTTTTTGGCATCAAGTTTCGCCACGAGTTGCCCGAAGGATTCAGGCGTGCATTTGGCACTGGTTTGCTCCCGATGATCATGCTGAATCTGTTCATCGGATTCATGGGGCGCGGCTTCATTGATAATGCGGCGCATCTCGGCGGTATGGCTTCAGGAGCGCTGCTGGCCCTCGTCGTTGACTACCGCCGGCCGGGCGAACGATCCGGCATCGCAGTCACCTGGGCTGTACTCCAGATCGCGGCGCTTGCTCTTGTCGCAGTCAGCTTTATAAAAACGGGGCAACACCTGCGGGATCCGTTGCCGGCATTTCTGGTCCACGAAAGCCCGCCGCCTCCCGTCGTCATAGGCGAGTCGACTCAGAAGTTTGTTTCCTACGTGAAGGCGCTGAATGACGCGCAGGAAGCTCTTTACCTGGTCGTGAAAGAGGGCGACGTGGCGCGCGCCGACAGCGCTCGGAAAGCGCTGGACTCGGCTCCTCAACTTGACCCGACAGCGGATCAGTTAAAAGAAAAGCTGAAGACATTACTCGGCAGGGCAAAGGACCTGGCTGTTGTCGCAAAGAGTTCGGAGACGCCATCTGCTAAACAGGCTGCGAATAAAGCTCAACATGACCTAACCACGGATTTCGCCGCCTGGAGCAAGGAGTACAATACCTGGCTGAAAACCAGCGGGAAAAAATACGGCGGTGTGATCGAGTTGACCGCGACAGAGCCGCCGAAGTAGGACAGACACTCTTGTCTGTCCAACAGAATTTTGCAAAGCAATTTTTTAACTAACAGGAGAATGGGAAGAGATGGAAATTAAGAAGGTAGGAGTATTGGGCTGTGGACTGATGGGTTCGGGAATAGCGCAGGTTGCAGCCAGCGCCGGATTTGAGACTGTCGTTCGTGAAATCTCCGATGAGGTACTGCAAAAAGGATTTGCGGGAATCGAAAAGTCGCTTGCCAGGTTTGCTGAGAAAGGGACTATCTCCGCCGAACAGCAAAAGGCTGCGCGCGATCGCCTGTCCGGCACCGTTTATTTTGAGTCTCTAGCCGACTGCGACATCGTGATCGAAGCGATTATTGAAAACATTGAAGAGAAAAGAGCCACCTACGCCGAGCTCGATCGGATCTGCAAGCCGGAAACGATCTTCGCCTCGAACACTTCCTCGATCTCAATCACCGAGATGATGACGGCCACCTCGCCGGAGCGTCAGCGGCGTTTTGTCGGGCTCCACTTTTTCAACCCGGTGCCGCTCATGAAGCTGGTTGAAGTGGTGAGAACAATACTGACGGACGAGAACATCTACGAGCAGGCGATCGAGTTTGGCAAGCGGCTGGGGAAAGTGCCGGTGAGGGCAAACGACACGACGGGCTTCATCGTCAATCGTCTGCTTGTGCCCTACATGCTCGATGCGATTCGCGCTCTCGAAGAAGGAGTCGGCTCGATAGTGGACATTGATACGTCGATGAAACTCGGCCTGGGCTATCCGATGGGGCCGTTTACGTTGGGCGACTTTGTTGGCCTGGATACGACTTACTACATTGCCGAGATCATGTTTAATGAATTTCGCGAGAAGCGATTCGCGCCGCCGCCACTACTGAAACGCATGGTGCTGGCGGGTTTATATGGCCGCAAGTCGGGACGCGGATTTTACGACTACACGAAAGATCCCAAGAACCCGACGCCGATGAAACTTGTATAGCAGTTCCGAGTTCCGGGTTTCGAGTTTCGAGTTGCCTCTTCGGGGAGGTCGACGCACTAAGACGTTTAACTCGGAACTGCGAAACTCGAAACTCGAAACTCGAACCAATGTCTTCCATCCTTGAAGAGCGACACGATCAAGTCGTCATCATTCGCCTCAACCGTCCCGAAAAGCGCAACGCACTTTCGCGTGAGATGATCGTTGAGCTGCTCGAGACCTTCAAGGACCTCGATGGCGAACCGAACCTGCGCGCCATCATCTTTACGGGTACGGGTGATCAAGCTTTCTGTGCCGGCACTGACATTGCCGAGCTAGCAGGACCTGATCCAGATCGCGCGCGTGAAGTTTCTGAGCGTGGCCAGGCGCTCTGCAACCAGATCGAAAGTTGTAGCGTGCCGGTGATCGCGGCTGTTAATGGCATCGCGTCGGGCGGTGGTTGCGAGTTGGCGCTTGCCTGTCATATCAGAATCGCCTCGGCAAACGCGCAGTTTAGTTTGCCGGAAACAAAGCTTGGCTTACTGCCGGGCTATGGTGGCACGCAGCGCCTCGCGCGCGAGATTGGTAACGGCCGCGCGCTCGAGTTGATGTTGACAGGAAGAACGGTCGGCGCCGCGGAAGCTCTACAGTTTGGCTTGATCAATCACATCGCTCCCGCGGGCGAGTTGTTAGCCGCGGCCGAATCGTTGGCGCAGGAGATTGCCAGGCTGGCTCCGCTTGCGATTCGCGCCTGCCTCGAAGCTGTCACCCGAGGCGCTGAACTGCCGCTCGCGGAAGGATTGGCTTTGGAAGCGAAACTTTTTGCCAGCCTCTTTGCGACCGAAGATGTGCGCGAAGGCACACATGCGTTTCTGGAAAAGCGACAACCCGTCTTCAAAGGAACCTGATGTAGGACAGACTGTGCCGACTAAATAAGTCAGAACCGGGAGCGGTAGCGACCGGGTGTGGCTGGCAGAACACTCTTGCTGAAGTCATACATTGACCCGGTCGCTACCGCTCCTGGTTCTGATTTGCTTTTGTCCGCCCTTCGAGACTCCAGCGCAAAACTGACAGGCAGGAATGCCTGTCCTACTAAAAGCCTCCAACTTGCTGCTCGGAAACGCATCCCCTATACTGCGAAATGACCCTGGTAAAATCTTAGCAAACGGCATTGAACCGGAGCAGCCCAGTCTTGCAGCCAGTAATTCACGAAGGTCATCTTAATGGTCAGGGATTTCGTTTTGCGATTGTGGCCAGTCGCTGGAACGACTTCATTAGTGCTCGCCTGGTTGAAGGCGCGCTTGACGCTCTCGAGCGTTTGGGGACCGACGAGAAACTGGTCGAGGTCTACAAAGTGCCCGGCGCTTTTGAAATTCCGCTAATGGCGCTGAAGCTCGCCGGCTCGGGACAGTTTGCTGCGGTCATCTGTCTGGGTACAATTATTCGTGGGCAAACGCCTCACTTCGAGTACATCGCAAGTGAAGTAGCAAGCGGAATCGCGCAAGCTGGTTTGCAAACAGGAGTGCCGGTAGTGTTTGGAGTTGTAACTGCTGATACGCTTGACCAGGCAATCGACCGGGCGGGAGTCAAGCTTGGTAACAAGGGTTTTGAAGCCGCCACCACGGCGGTTGAGTTAGTAAATCTCTACAAGGAAGCTTTTGAAAAGGATGAAGGATGAAGGATGAAGGATGAACCGGGATGCTGCGGGGCGCTTCATCCTTCATCCCTCATCCTTCATCCCTGAAGTATTATGGGTTCGCGACGTAAGGCGCGTGAGTGCGCCTTGCAAATGCTCTTTGCGGCTGATTTCGCCGACGCTGTCCCGGAAGAGGTCTTGAAAACCTACTGGGCGGAACTGGGCGACTCCGAGATGGAGGAAGCGGCGCGTGAATTCGCGACGCGCCTCGCGTCGGGAACGCTCGCGCACGTCGAGGACCTCGACGAACGCATACGTTCGCGCGCGGAACACTGGCGTATTCCGCGCATGGCGATTGTCGACCGCAACATCCTCCGCCTGGCCGTCTACGAATTTCTTTATGAGCCTACACCTCGCACCGTCGCCATCAACGAAGCCCTGGAAATAGCGCGCCGCTTCTCAACCTACGAAGCTACGCAGTTCATCAATGGCATCCTCGACGCCATCAAGCGCGATTTGGATGAACAGCAGCCGCAGCAAAATATCCAGCCTGAAGAATTAGAACAATTGTCCGACGAGCCGGAGCAATCGGCCGACGATGAGCACGCTTCGTCCGCATAGCGACCGTCGGCATCAGAACCGGGAGCGGTAGCGACCGGGTATCATGCTCAACTGCAATCGCCCGATGATGAGCAACCGACATCGCCTGCATAATGACCGCAGACATCAGAACCGGGAGCGGTAGCGACCGGGTCAGATGCTCAACCGGGCAACGGGACTCTGTGCTTCCCGATTAGGAAAAGCCGAGCGCTGGCTGACTTGAGTGCTAACACCCGGTCGCTACCGCTCCCGGTTCTGATATCAAGCTTTCCCCTATTCACTATTAGCCGTTTACCATTTACTATTCTTTCGTGGACCAAACTCAACGCGAATTCCTGCTGGAGATTGAAGAACTCGTCGAGAAGATATTTGCTGATCTTGACGAGCTTCGCGCCACGCAAGCCGACGACCGCTCGACATTCAAGGGGCGCAAGGGCCGCGAATTGATCGATCGCATCTTCCGGCACGTGCATAGCGTAAAAGGGTCAGCCGCATCATGTGGACTTGAAGTTGTAAGCCAGATTGCGCATGAGTTTGAGAATCTGCTTGCCGCAGTTCGCGCCGGGCAAGTTCTGATTGACGACGCCGTGGTGGACATATGTGAAAGCGCCACCGAGGCGCTCGCCGAGAGTTTGAGTCTTGCCGCATCGGGAATTGTCGAACCGTCGCACCGCGCGCTTTTTGACCGACTGCAAGCGGCAGCCCAAAGAACCACCGGCGAGCCGCTGGGTGACACCGAAGCGATCCTCAAGACTATTCCTTTTGAAATCTGGCAGTCGTTAACAGAGACTGAGAAGCATCGATTGGTTAGCATTGTGGCGGCGGCCAGTCCGCTCTTCGTTGTTGCTACCAGCTTCGACCTGAGCGATTTCGACGCTCAGTTTTTCCGGTTGAAGGAGAGACTCGCGGAATTTGGCGAAGTGATCTCAACCTCGCCTGCCGTGGATGATGAGCATCCTGATCGAATCAATTTTCGTATTCTTTATGCGAGCGATGCCGATCTGCAAACCATTAAGGCCTCGGTCAGCGATTTCCCTGGAGTGGTTTTCAAGGAGATTAACAAAGTCGGAAGCAAGCCCGGGCCTGCTGCTGACAGAGAGACACGGCCAGGCGTCGCTGCTGCTTTCGTTCCTTCTTCTTTGGCCTCGCTCTCAAATTTCGTTCGCACAGACCTCGACAAACTCGACCGGCTAATTTCTTCAACTCACGAACTCCTGGGCACAATCTCGAGCGCGCTGGAGTTGGCATTGTCTGAACAACAACTGACAGCGACTGCTCGCCGGGAACTTAAGCAACTAAACGAGCAGATTAGAAGTTCGTTCATGGGAGTCGAAGACGAACTGATCAACCTGCGCATGGTCTCGTTGGGACCTACGCTCCAGCGTGCCATGCGGGCAGGCCGGGCGGCGGCGCGTTTGGCCGCCAGGGAAATCGATTTCGAAATTAGGGGGGCTGAGATCTTATTAGACAAGCTACTCGTAGAGGCGATCGCCAATCCGCTCATCCATCTGGTGCGCAACGCCGTAGACCACGGCATTGAGAATAGTGAAGCGCGCCTCCAGGCAGGCAAGAAACGGCGGGGCACCGTGCGCATTGAAGCGGTCAGCGAAGGCAGCCAGTCGCGGCTGAGGGTGGTGGATGACGGCCGCGGCGTGGATCCACTTCTGATCGCGGAAGCGGCGTTGCGACTCGGCATTCCCAGGAGTGATTCTCCCCTGGATATCGCTCGCAGTCTGCGACTGATCTTCCGTCCGGGATTCACCACTCTCGCTTCGGTCTCAGACATTTCCGGCCGGGGTGTTGGACTCGACATTGTGGAAACTGCGGTTGAGCAAGTGGGAGGCGAGCTGCGCGTTTCCAGCGAACTAAATCGAGGGACGACGTTTGAAATTCGTTTGCCAGTTACATTTGGCCTGATCGCAACTAATGTGATTGTCTCAGCAGGTAATCGTTACTGCATCCCCGCAGCCCAAACTCTGGGCATCGACGCTATAGATGTTATAGATGGCACCTCGGGTGCTGATCAATTGCGGCAAGTTTCGCTGCGCGATCTACTCGACCAAACTCCCGAAGAGGAAGATTCGAGCAGTCAATTACATCTCATCACCTGCCAGTTTACGGATGAACGAGCCGGCATGAGTAATCAGGAATCAAAGTGTGTTGGCATTGTTGTTGATCGAGTGGAGGGACCACAGGAAGTGCTGGTCAGGAGTCTGGGCCGTTATGCGGGACGCTGGTACGGCATTGCCGGGGCGACGGAACTAAGGGACGGTACGGTGGCGCTGGTACTCGATTTGCCGCGCCTGTTGTCAACCCATTTGGGCGGTTCAAATGCGTAGTGGCGGTGTCTTGGGCGCGTTGTCAGTCGTTAGTTTGACCAATCCATTTTCGGATGCATTGTGTGCCACTGCGTGGCGCGTTCGTAAGCAAGCGCTACTCGCAGCGGCGCGCCCTCGTTGTAAAGTCCGCCGGTGAACATGATTGATTGCGGCAGGCCCTTGGGAAAGCCGCAGGGAACGGCGACGGCTGGATGACCGGTGAGATTTGTGATCAACAAACTAAGACTGCCGGGCGCGGGCGAAACAAACACGTCCCACTTCGACATCAATGCATCCATCTCCTGCATTAATAAACGACGCGCGCGTTGTGCGCGGATATATTCCACCGCCGGAATGAACCGCGAACTGCGAAACGTGTTGGGCCAATCGCCTGGCTCCTGTCCGGAAAGTTGATTGACTCGCCCATCGCGAGTGATGTCGTCGAAGGCAGTCGCCGCTTCCGCAACCAGAATGATGCGCAACGCCCCCACCGGAAACTTCGGCATTTCGATTGGCTCCAGCTTTGCGCCGGCCGACTTCAACGCGTCGAGCGCCTGCTGGTAGATGGCCTTTCGCTCCGGATCCTGTTGCTGGTCAAACTCGCTTTCTATGTAACCACTCCTCCTGCTCGCGAGCGGCTTGCCCGGTTCCCAGTTGAATGGAACGTCGCCCACCGTGAGATCTCTGC
>JBGQJH010000094.1:0-7913 GCA_041498935.1 Pyrinomonadaceae bacterium
CCGCGCATTGTTAATCGTCTCCTGCGGCGCGTTCGCGACTACGCTCAGGTGGATTACGACGGCCGCATCACGCAGGAAGTGGCCAATGATGCACTGAACCGGATGGAGGTGGACGAATTTGGGCTTGACGAAAGAGATCGCAAATTCCTGTTGGCGATAATTGAAAAATTCGACGGCGGACCTGTTGGCATCGGCACTATCTCCGCATCAATTCACGAAGAAAAGGATTCAATCGAAGAAATCATCGAACCTTATCTGATTCAAATCGGGTTTCTCGATCGCACTCGTCGCGGGCGCCAGGCCACTCGCCTTGCTTACGAACACTACGGCATTACCCCTGCCAAAGCCCCCCAGCCAAACCTGTTAGATTCTCAATGAAGAATTTGTTACGGTGTGTTTCATCTTTCAGTTTGCGTTTAGGTTCCTGAGTTCCCAATGAGAAGGCTCTCGTCATTCTCGCGTCACACGTTCGGCGTCCGCAATCGCGGACCGTGGCGCTCAATCATCAGTCACACGCTGCTTCAGTTTCACGAAAACGATCTGTTTACTTCGGCCGCGGCCATGAGCTATTTCGGTTTGATGGCGCTTTTCCCCGCGCTGCTGCTGATGCTTGCCACGAGCAATCGAATTAATGCGGCCACTGAGTTGATCAGCCATGCGGTAGAAGTTTATCCGGGCTCCGGCAAGTTTTTGCGCGAGACGATCGGCTCAATGTCGTCCGTGGGAACTGGCGTCATCATTACCTGCGTAATCGTTACCATCTGGGCTGGCTCCTGGGTTTTCACCGTCATCGAGCGGGCGCTAAACCGGATCTGGGGAGCAACCTCGCGAACCTTTTGGCACGGCCGCGCGCTAACCATTGGCATGATCGGAATCGTCGGCGTGCTCCTGGCGTTTTCTGTGCTGGTGACTTCATTAGTTGTCGGGCTCAGGGAGATGGCGGGCAGACTTTCTCCGCATCAAGCCGAACACTATCCGCTCCTTCTTTCAGCCGGCAGCGTCTTCTGGCAGGGCATTTTCGCGATCGCAAGTTTCCTGATAACGGTAACTCTTTTTGTGATCGTCTATCGCTTCATGCCTAAAGCCGAAGTCTTTCTGCGCGACACTCTACCCGCGGCCATTATCGGCGGCCTGCTGTGGGAGCTGGCCAAGTATGTCTTTGCCTGGGCCCTCAACTATTTTCACTACGATCAGATTTATGGATCCGTGGGCGCTGTCGTCGCTGTATTGACCTGGAGCTACGTCTCGAGTTTGATCCTATTGTTTGGCGCCCAGCTTACCGCGGTGTTTCACCGGGAGCACCCCCATTACCCGACCCCCACGCCGCCTCTCACTTCCTGACATGCGTCTATCGGATTTTGACTATGAGCTTCCCGAAGAACTGATCGCGCAGCAACCTCTTGAGCGGCGCGACGCGTCGCGGATGTTGATCCTGGATCGCGAAACGCAAACTCGGAAAGACTCTAAATTTGAACTTCTTCCGGATTACGTTCGCACGGGCGACGTCGTGGTTGTTAACAACACGCGGGTGTTTCCGGCACGGCTCATCGGTCAGCGCGATCCATCGGGCGGGCGCGTCGAAGTATTGCTGGCTCGTGAGGTTGAAGCTGCTGGTGCTTATTCGATTTGGGAAGCTCTCGTCCGGCCGGCGCACCGTTTGAAAGATGGCGCGCGGCTGCGTTTTGGCGATTCTGAGTTCCGCGCTGAAGTGCTGGAGAGTTCAGCAAAAGGACTTCGGCTTCTAAGATTTGAAGGCGATAAGCCGCTCGAGACTCTTTTGAATGAGCGCGGACAAACACCGCTGCCGCCTTATATTCGGCGCCCGTCAGGAACGTTCGCCGAGGACCGCGAGCGCTATCAAACAGTCTTCGCGCGTGAAAGGGGAGCTATTGCCGCACCCACGGCTGGACTACATTTCACGCCTCAAGTCATCGCCGCACTACGCGCCCGAAAAGCGCGCGTTGTTGAAATTACATTGCATGTCGGCTATGGAACTTTTGAGCCGGTGCGAGTCGATGAGATTGGGCAGCACCACGTCGCTCCTGAGTTTTTCCAAATTGAAGACGAAGCGGCGGCGCTAATCAACGAGAGTCGTGCGCAAGGTGGACGAGTCATCGCTATAGGCACGACCACAACACGCGCGCTGGAGTCGGCTGTAAACGTCGCAGGAAGGATTGAGGCCGGAGGAAGGGAGACTGAGCTGACCATTATGCCGGGCTACAAGTTTTGCGTCACCGATGCCCTCTTGACGAATTTTCATTTGCCACGCTCGTCTCTGCTCCTGCTTGTTTCCGCCTTTGCCGGCCGCGATTTCACGCTGGACGCCTATCGTTATGCGGTTGCGGCGCGCTTTAGGTTCTACAGTTACGGCGATTGTATGTTTGTGATCTAGTGATCATCAAAACGAAGGTGATAGACTATCTGCCAACCCCGGAAATGAAATTGCTCTTGATCCCATGGCAGTACTAAAGAAAATTCGCTCGCGCTGGTGGTCGCCCCCGGTTGATGACTACGCACTCGAACCGGACCCGACTGTACCGGTCGCACTCGGTCTCCGCTATGACATCCGTCCACTTACGATTTCTCACCTGGAGGAGTGCTGGCGGCTCGATCAGCGATGCTTCGTTGATGGCGAAGCTTACAGCCGGGAAACTTTTGAATACCTCTTGACCGCGCCGGAAGCAGTTGCGTATCGCGCGACCAACGCAGCTGGGTCTATGGTGGGGTTTGTTATCGGCCTGGTTGAACCGGATCATACCGGGCACATCACCACCGTCGGCGTAGCTCCCGATCATCGCCGGCGACACCTGGCAAAGCGGCTCATGGCAGAAGTTGAAAAGGGCTTCAAACAGCGTAATGTCCGCATTGTGAGGCTGGAAGTGAGGTCGCTCAACATTGCGGCGCAAAAGCTCTATGAAAGCCTGGGCTATGCAGTCACGCAGCGGCTGCCGAAGTATTATTCAAATGGCGGGGACGGCTTATTGATGCTCAAGTCGCTCGACTAGATTGTTGAAGCTCAAGTCGTTGGACTAGTCTGAAATTTGAGTTCTTGAATCTGAGGTCTCGGGATCCAAATACTTAACCCTTACGCAGCTCCGTCAAAACCTGCTTCGCAACAGCCTTCAACGTATCAAAGACACCAGCTCCGCTGGAAGCCACTGCCTCGACGATGGGCTCCTCTTTGCGCCGTAACTCTGCGGTAAGATCCTCGACCGGAATAATGTTGGGAAGGTCACGCTTGTTCAACTGGAGAACGTAGGGCAGCTTCATCAAGTCGTAACCCTGGGCCTGAAGGTTCTCTTCCAGGTTGTATAGCGACTCCACATTTGCATCCATTCGCTCCTCTTGCGAATCAGCAACAAAGACAACTCCGTCAACGCCTTTTAAGATCAGCTTGCGCGAGGCATCATAAAAAACTTGTCCGGGAACGGTATAGAGATGAAACCGCGTCTTGAAACCCCGCACCGTTCCCAGTTCGAGCGGCATAAAGTCGAAGAATAGCGTCCGATCGGTTTCCGTTGCGAGGCTAATCAATTTTCCTCGCGCCTGCGGCGCAGTAGACTCAAAGATATGCTGGAGGTTTGTCGTCTTCCCGCACAGGCCGGGTCCGTAGTAGACGATCTTGCAGTTGATTTCTCGGGAGGCGTAGTTAATGAAGGTCATATGGCACTTACTCTTGCTGTTATCTATTGGAAAAGACTATCGATGTCTTCATCCGTGATTTCCGCGAAAGGCGAATCCTCATCGGTGAATTCGGCTTTACTGATCTCGTCTACCAGCGCCGACAATTGTTGTGACACTTGCCTGGTTCTCAGCTTCACCAGACCCAGACTCGAGCGCTCATCGAAAACGACGATCAGCAGCAGTCGGCCGATGACGGAAATATGTATGCTTTCCCGTTCCCCTTCATGCGACAGCGTTGGAAACTCCTTTTCGCCGATTAGTTGAGCCATGCCGCCGGTCGCGGCGACATTGCCCGCTGCCAATGAGGCGAGACTCGTTGTGTCAAGATTTCCTATTTCGCCCTGGGCAGCGATCTCCTGACCATCCTTGTCTACCAAGAAGACTACCTTGGCCGCCGAGTCCATACGGAGCCGGGCCAGCACGGCCTTTATTTGGTGATACTGCTGCTCACGGAGCAGGAGAGGAGTGTCTGCCATTAATACTGCTTTCTTTTGAAATTAAGGGAGGCAAGGACAAGTGGCGGGCGCTGGCCTGAGAAACGGCGGCCTAACCAGTCAAGCCGCTGAAGGCAAAGCGCTTTTCAGCTATCTTGTTGTCTCACAGGGCTGCGTATCCGATGCCCTCAGGCCGCAAGGAACTGTAGCACAGCCAACAATGTGCTTCAAGTGTTTTCCTTTGTTTGGCAACACTGGCGTCCAAGTGAGGCAAATACAAGCTTCCTGGTCGCCACAGCTGCTGTTTTCGTTGATTTAGGAGAGAGGCTATGTTACTCTGCCACGGCAACTTCCAGAGCGCTAAAGTCCGAATTAGCCCTTTCAATCTTAGCTTCGAAATGAGTGCTGTCACCAAAGGTTTGAGACGTTCAACGTCACGCGCGACCGCCCGCCGGTCTTCGCCCAAGTCCACGGCCAGGAGACGCGCGACAACCCCGAAGGCTGCTCGTCCAAAAGCAAAGAGAGCGGTAGCGCAAAGGACGCCGACGCGCAAAACCGCGAAAGCGAAAGTTTCTTTGAAGAGCAAACCGACGAAAAAGGCTGCTGTCAAAAAGAAAGTTGCTCTGAAGCAACGCGCTCCCAAGAAAGTGATCGCTCGCAAGCCGATTCCGAAGAAGGCCAAATTAGCGACACATAAGAAGTCAGTCGTGCCAAGAGTCAAAAAGACTCAAAAGCTCGCGGCCGTACGCGCACCCCGACCGGTAACTATCACCCAGGCCCTTCCTCGCCAGCCTACCGTCGATGAGTCTGCTGCCTTGAAGGCCTTCGAGCGCGCACACAAAGAATTCACGCGCGGTCGCTTTGGCGAAGCACGTAATCAATTTCGCGCTTTGCTGGACAAGTACTTCCAGGTTTCAGAAGTAGCTGCGCGTGCACGCACTTATCTTTCAGTTGCAGACACACGTCTGCGCACTGAAAGCATACTACCGCGCGATGCCGACTCACTTTATGATCGTGGTGTAATCGAACTTAACCGCGGTGAATACGTCGCGGCGCAGGAAATGTTTGAGCGCGCCCTGAAGCGCGAGCCCGAAGCCGCACATATTCATTATGGACTGGCGGCAACGCGCGCGCGTCTGGGTTCCGTCGATCTGGCGCTTCAGTCGCTCCAGCGCGCGTTGGATCTTCAGCCCACACTGCGTGTGCGCGCGCAACACGATCACGATTTGACTTCACTACGCAACGACCCGGACTTTGACCGATTGGTTTTCCAGCCACGCCTTTAGTGTTTCCTGCGAGAAGCTTACGTCCACCCTTGTTCATTCGGCACGTCTATACAGTTTCAAAGCCTTCGCCTTTTAGGTATCATTCTGCGCAGCGCATAATCGCGCGAGCAAGCCAGGAGCAATAGAGTTTGCAATATTTGTCTGAAGAAAATCATGGTCTTAACCTCGTCGCCCTGGGCGGAGGCACTGGCCTTTCAACGCTGCTTGCCGGCCTCAAGTGTCTGGTCAGTGACCTTCCCTCGGATGATGCCCGGATTGCGAATCTATCTGCCATTGTCACGGTCTCGGACGATGGCGGAAGTTCGGGCCGCTTACGGGAAGAGTTGCAGATGCTGCCGCCGGGGGACATTCGCAACTGCATGATCGCGCTTTCCGAAGATTCGAACTTATTGTCACGCCTGTTTCGTTATCGATTTCGCGGCAAAGGCGAGCTCGGCGGCCACAGCTTCGGCAATCTCTTCCTGGCTGCGCTCACTGAGGTCACCGGTGATTTCACTGAAGCGGTTAGATTGTCGTCGGAGGTTCTGGCAAGCAAAGGGCACATCTATCCGGCAACGATTAGTGATGTGCGCCTGGTTGCTGAACTGGCAGACGGAAATGTTGTGCGCGGTGAGACTCAGATCTCCGCGTCTCGCGCTCCCATTCGTCGCTTGCGTTTGGAGCCTGAACAGTGTCTGCCGCTTCCCGAAGTATTAAAAGCGATCCGGGCGGCGGATGTCATAACCGTGGGCCCAGGCTCGCTCTACACCAGCATCTTGCCAAACCTGCTGGTCGCAAAAGTGGCCGCTGCTATCGGCGAGAGCCGCGCGACCAAGATATTCATCTGCAACTTAATGACTCAACCCGGCGAGACGGACAACTACACTGCGCGGCAACACCTGGAAACGATCAAGAGCTACGCTCCCGAAATTCACTTCGATTTTGTAATCGTCAACGACAGACGTATCACCAAAGAACAAGCGGAACGTTATGCGCTGGAAGGCGCATACCAAATAGGAATGGACGACGACTCCCCTGATTCCATCGCCAGTGTGCTCGACCAATCAACCGTAGTAATACGCACCAATCTTCTCGAAGATGGTGAAAAGGTGAGGCATGACTCAACGCTTCTGGCGCGCGTCGTGCTCATCTGCAAGCAACAAGCCTGCTCACAACCTGCTGTTCCCGCATAACCCATGGAGCCCAGAGCTATCGAGAAAGGCCCGCTTTTGCAGCCCCGCCAAACCAACCAGTCGCTTGACATACTAATTCTCGCAGCCGGGCTCGGGACAAGAATGAAATCCGGGCGAGCCAAAGTCCTCCACCAACTGGACGGCCTCCCTCTGATTACATACGTCTGTCGCACGGCGCAGTCGCTCAGTCCAGCAAAGATCTACGTGGTTGTCGGCCATCAAGCCGCTGAAGTGGAACGTGCCGTGCAAACTGAGACTGGCGACACAGCAGAGTTCGTTATACAAACTGAACAACGCGGGACCGGCGACGCTGTGTTGGCCGCACGAGCGCAACTCGAAAACTCCGACTCGCTGGTGCTCGTTCTCTCGGGAGACGTGCCGTTAATTCGAGCCGCAACTTTGGAGAGCTTCATCGCCCAGCATCGTGCCAGCGGAGCGGCCTGTTCCATCCTCAGTGTGCGGCTTGAAAACCCCACGGGCTACGGCCGGATTGTCCGTAATGAAAACGAACAGTTCGTTCGCATAGTGGAACAGAAAGACGCCACGCCCGACGAGAAAAAGGTTAAGGAGATCAACTCTGGAATTTATTGCTTCGCTGCGCGCCAACTGTTTGCGGCGCTCAAACGCGTTAACCCCTCCAATAAACAAGGCGAATACTATTTAACGGACGCCCCGCAAATACTTCTGTCCGACGGCGAAAAAGTAAATGTCTACCTTCACGGCGATGCTCGGGAAGTTTCCGGCATCAACACCAGGGCCGAGCTGGCGGAGTTTGAAAACCTGCTGCGCCGCGGCACCATCCGCAAGCTGATGGTCGAAGCCGGCGTAACTTTTCTCGATCCCTCACACGCCTACATCAGCGCCGCGGCGCAGGTCGGCAAGGACTGCATCATTTATCCGGACGTCGCTATAGAGGGAAAAACAACGATCGGCGAAAATTGCGAAATTCGATCCGGCACGCGCATTACAAATTCTCGTCTGGGAAACAATGTCGTCGTAAAAGATCACTGCGTGATTGTCGATTCGGAAATCGAATCAAATTCTGCGGTCGGCCCGTTTGCGCATTTGCGCATGAACACGGTGCTCGCGGAGAATTCCGTAGTCGGCAATTTTGTGGAGGTAAAAAAATCGCGGCTCGGCCGTGGCTCCAAATCGATGCACCTCACGTATCTCGGAGATGCAACCATTGGAGAGAGAACAAATATTGGTGCGGGCACGGTCACTTGTAACTTCGATGGCAAAGACAAGCATCAAACAATAATCGAAGACGACGTGAGGATCGGTTCAGACACAATGCTGGTGGCGCCGGTGAGAGTTGGCAGGGGATCGGTCACCGC
>JBGQJH010000095.1:0-7896 GCA_041498935.1 Pyrinomonadaceae bacterium
AAATCCTGTGACTCGCCGTTTCACCAAGCGCTTCCAGGTGGATGCTAGGCCCGGATCATGATGAGCAGCATTTTGAACCGGGTTGCTGCTCTCACCGCGTGAGCTCGATTCGCCGGCAGGATGATGGTTTCTCCTTGTTGCACTCTGAAGCTCTCGCCTGCGATCTCGATGTCCGCCACGCCGTCAGTTACCATTACGAGTGCATCGAACGGCGCGGTGTGCTCGCTAAGGCCCTCGCCCACGTCAAACGCGAACAGTGTGACCGTACCGCCCTTGTTCTTCAGCAGCACGCGACTCACGATAGAGCCATCCTGGTATTGCAACAGGTCAACGAGCTGCTTGACTTCAGCAGCTTTAACTACACTTTGATCTTGATCACTCATAATGGACTTACTCAAGCCGGCCCTTCAACTTATCCGAAAGCGCCGTTTTAGTTGTTCAGCGCTTGCTGGCAGTAATTGCAACGGCCCCGAGTTGCCTCCGGTGACGGCGGAAAACCGACCTCATCTCCAGCACTCTCCGCCGTGCCTTTGAATCACGAAGTAGATTCCGGACAAAGCGCAACGCGCCGACTAAGCCTTCGTCACGAATCAGTCGGCCGGGCTCCAAAAGGCTCATGGGAGCCATCTCCACTGATTGAACTTCGAATCCTTCGGACTCCAAAAGCGAGCGCCACTCTGAAACAGCTAACGGCCTGACGCCATGATGGACGACACCCGTTAGGGCTCGCTCTGTCTCTCTTTTTTCATTCTCGTCGAAATTATCCGACATCAGGCACATCTCGTGAATGCCGTAACGACCACCGCTCTTGAGTAGACGATAAGCCTCTTGCACGATCTGGCGTTTCGTCTCTTCAGTCTGCATCGTGAGCATTGCCTCGCCATAAACTACCGTTGAGCATTGGTCAGGGAGCCCCGTGTCCGAAGCGCTTCCCGTCACGCACCGCTGTCTTTCTCCGTTTAGGTAGCTGCCGACAATCTTTGCAGCCGCCTCGTCCCGCTCGACCGCAATATAGGAGGCGGGGTCTAACTCAAGTGTGAGTCGAGCCGTAACGCCCATGCCGGGCGCGAACTCAACCACGTCATCCGTGCGCTGGATCCGAAGCGCTTCCAGCATACGACGCGTAAGCTGCATGCCTCCCGGTCGGAGCACGCGCTTACCCAAGCGGGCTAAGACCCAGTGACCCGGCATCTTCTCAGTCTTCAACCCCTCACCGGGTGCGAGTCTTGTCATAGTTTCCAATACTTCCTCCTTACGGGCACAAGAATATCCATTAATTACTTGTGCAATAGTTACTTGAGCAATGAGTGTGCCGTTGGTTCTTGCCCGCGTTTTGGAAGATTTGCCGGAGTAGTTGTGAAATTTGGTAGCGTAGTGGTGGAATTCTGCGCATCAAATAAGTTCGCTGGCCGTTCTAGTTTGCCGACTCTTCCAGATAATTCTGATCGGCGTTAACCCTGAAGGCGGTTGTACCAGGATCAACGTTGGATTGTCGTTGAGTTTAGAAAATGAACCGGACGAAATTTTTCATTGGAGCACTGTGGCTGGCCCTCATCGGACTATATCTACCTCCTATCAACTCCAGGTTCATCTTCAGACGAGCTAATAGCCATCGAGACGATCCCTCATTGAGTTCTTTCAGCACGTCGTCTGAAGCTAAAACGTGGTGCTTATATGACTCAGACCCGAATCATCTCTGGAACCGGCTATATCGCTCTCTCTATGTGAGGGTGGCACGCGACGGTCAGGAGTATGGCTATGACGAACTCGACCCGCTCTTCTGGTATGACACGAAATATCTGTTCAGCGGGCCCGCGTACCAGCAAGCGATCAACACGCTCGATGAGTTCCTCGCTACCCATGCTGAGCGTTTGATTTCCGATCCGCTGAAGAGAGCGATGTTACAGCGCGACCTCTGGGCAATTTTTGATTGGACGAACGATGGTGATTACAGTCCCTCACCGGCGAGGCGGGAACTCGAGGTTAGGTTAGCCCAGGCTATCCGCCGCTTGTCTTTGCCGGCTGAGCGAATTCGGGCTCTGCCAAGTAACTACCAGGACGCAGTCTCGGCGAAGAAGTTTTCAACCAAATATGATCCGGATCTGCCTCAAGTGCCTTTCCTGCCGGCTGACCTATTTCAGCCGAACGGACCATGGGTGCTGGTCAGCGCCCAGGGCGGCGAACCTGCGGCGCCGGCCCACGTTTTCGGTTTCTCCGGACGATCGACTTTTCTCATCTTCGTGCGTTTGCCGGCAGGAAGGAAGGCGACGCTTTCTTACCTGAAGCAAACGTCAGAGTTCCCGCGGGCATGGCTGCTGGATGAGCAGTACCCACAACGCTTCCTACCCAACCTGGAGCTACCGCAGTTCCCGGTCGGCACCGAACTCGCACTGGTCCGTCAGATGATACTGATTGATGACCAGGGTAATCTTACGCCGGCAAACATCGTCGAGGACGTTCAAATCAGGGTTCATCGCGCCATCCCCAATGCGACTCTGGCCAGCCTTGATATGGATAGAACCGGAGCACGCGCGGCGCTGGACACCTACGAATTCAAGTTGAGTCGTGTGAAGCTCTTTGCCGGTGATTCAGGTGGACTCCACTCGGTTGCGCGTGACGAAAAGGAATTCCCTCTGTTTCAATCCCACGGCATTGACTTGTTCGAGTTGAGGGGAGAGCCCGGACATATTGAACGAGACCTCAGACCAGTGTTGAGTTCCTGCTCGAGTTGTCATTTCAGACCGGGCATACATTCGCTGCTAAGCCGAACTGTTGGGCATAACATCATTCCTTCGTGGGACCCAACGTATGAGGCGAGTGTTACCAGGGGCTGGAAGCAACGGCAATATAGCTGGGGGCTCATGCAGGGACTGTGGCAGCAGCAACCGACAACGGTGAGAGCACCATAGGAGAGATATCTTTCATTATGTCTACGCACTGCCAATCAAGTCCGAACATCCCCGTAACAGAAGCAACGAAACTCTTGAGATCAGCCTGTGGAGAATTCCTCACAGCGCCGGTACCACTGCGCAATATTCCACGGATGCCGCGCTCATCGACTTAACCTGATCAATATTTACGCGCAATTCTTTAAGACTTGATTGGCACATCCGTTGCCCTTACTTTGGTGGAGGGTGAGCGAGCGGGAGTTGAAAAAGAGATCGTTCATTTCATAAATAACGGACTAATGCAAAGCAGACGCCCGCCAAAAGCTCACGTAAAGACCATGTTGAGCGCAAAGGACCTCGAAGATAACGAGGGTTCGAAGGAGTCCGCCGCCCAAATTCCCTGCGAGTCTCCAATAAGCGAAGCTCGAGGGTTAAGGAATCTGAAACTTAGTAAGTATTACCCGCGCGGTTCGGTGCTGTTCGTCGAAGGACAGCGACCGCATGGCGTCTATGTGCTTTGCGAAGGTCGCGCAAAAGTTTCGATCGCATCCGCTGAAGGCAAGACCCTGGTCCTGCGGATAGCGCAACCAGGTGAGCTGCTAGGAATGAACGCAACTCTGACTGGCGAGGCTTATGGGGCAACGGTGGAAACGCTTGAGCGCTGCCGGCTCAATTTCATCGCGCGCGAGGACGTCTTGAAGCTGCTTGATCGAGACAGGAGGGCTTGCCTTGGTGTGGCCCAGGCTCTTGGCCGCAAACTGAGCGGTGTCGTTGAGCATACTCGTCTACTCTTTTTGTCACAGTCGGCCTCGGAGAAGTTGGCGCGGCTTTTGGTTAGATGGTGTGACGAGCACGGCAAACGCACTCCCCAGGGGATTCGACTAAATCCCGGTCTTACCCATGAAGAGATGGCGCAGATGATTTGCGCATCACGCGAGACCGTCACGCGGGTGCTCGGCGAGTTCAAGCGGAAGCGCATTGTTAGTTTGGCGGACAACGCGATTTTCATTCGCAATCGCAAAGCGCTTGAATCAGCAGCGTGCTACTGAGACATATTTGTGACGAGTTATGTGTGTTAGCGAACAGACGGCCTATGCTGGCCTTAGTTAAAGTCTTAGTATCGACAGACATCGGGCTTCGGGCTAGTGACCTTACTTGTTGATTTTAATGTGATGGCCGTCACAGCCAGTTCAGGGTCGGGGCATTACAATCGTTCGCACTAATCAGCAAGGTGGGGTGGCGCATGGGTACGGAGAAATCTCTCGTGGTTTTGGTACTTCGGCTGGACAGTTGAAAGAGGGGGCACAGTGTTGAGTCCACACAGAGTCATCAAAGCTTTGCTCATTTGTGGTTCGGTCATTCTGGCGATCACGTGGTTCACGTCACGCACTCGATCACAGACGGTCAAGCCTGTTCAGACAAAAGCAGTTGCAACTGCCAGCGCCGGAGATTACGTCGGCAGCGAAGCCTGCATGGACTGCCACGAGGATCAGTTCAAAGCCTTCTCGCATACTTCGCATGCCCGACTGGCCACGATCGGCAGTTGGAAAGGAAAGGTTACCGGCTGCGAATCGTGCCATGGGCCAGGTAAGGCCCACACTGAAGAAGGCGATCCCGCCAAAATTATCTCTTTCAAGAACAAGTCATCGAAAGAAGCGGCTGAGACATGTCTTTCTTGCCACGCCGGCAAGGAGGAGCGAAACAACTTTCGTCGCGGCGAGCACTGGCGCAACGACATAGGTTGTACGGATTGTCACTCGCCGCACTCAAACACGAGCGGAAGAAATCTTGCCAGCTCGAATATCCAGGTGACGACGGCGAATGCCGAAAAGCCGGGCTTTTCAAGCATCAGAATGTTGAAAGCAAACGACCCTCAGCTCTGTCTGGGTTGCCACAGCGAGGTCAAGCCGGCGTTTTCTTCGCCCTTCCATCACAAAGTGCTGGAAGGAGCCATGCGTTGTAGCGATTGTCATAACCCGCATGGCGGATTCGAACTCAAACAGGCAAGACTCGCAACGGGTGGGGACGCAGCTTGTATCAAGTGTCACGCGGATAAGCAAGGGCCGTTTACCTATGAACACGCTCCGGTAAAGACGGAAGGTTGCGTGGCCTGCCATACGCCGCACGGATCTTCTAATCCACGGTTACTGAGATACGCCGCCGTCAATCAACTCTGTTTGACCTGCCACAGCGTCGCCCATGACGTCGGAGCGGTGGAACCAAGCGGGCCTCAACACAATCAAAACGCGCAATATGCAAACTGCACGGCCTGTCACGTAAAGATTCACGGATCGCGTTCAAGCCCTGTCTTCTTCCGTTGAAGCTGTACGATCGAACAGATGCCGGCTCTAAATGGCTGAACCCAACCAGAGGGTGTCAATGAAGAACAACATTACAAACACGCTGCGCACAGTAACGGGACTTGCTCTGGGCATTACGTTGCTGATGAGTGTCGCCAGGGCGCAGCAGCCATCACCATCACCCACTCCGAAGAAATCAGTCGCCAGCAAGGCAGAGCCGAAAGCGGAAACCACTTCGGCTCAAACTGGAGAAGACGCCGGTAGCTACACGATCACATCCAGCATCGAGCTTGGCGTTCGCGGTCTGAGGGTCGATGGCGATCACAACAAGTACAAGAGCGATCTGAATTACAACGCGGGCGTACGCCTCTTCGACAGTAGCTTTCTGGTGCGGTCGAAGGATGGAAAGGGGACGCCGTTTGACACCCTGTTGCTGACTTCGTCCGGCTGGGGAGCTGATCCCTATGGGCAGATGCGCATCCTGGCAGAAAAACCGAAGTGGTATCGGTTCGAAGGCAGCTATCGGAGGTTCAAGTATTTTCGCTTTCTGAACAACATCGCGAACCCCAATTGGATATTTAACCCGACCACCTTCAGCCGTCCGCCCAATCCGACCACGGGCGAGCACGGCTTCAACACCAGGACGCAGATGGGAGATTTCGATCTCACGATCCTGCCGAAGAACGACAAAATCAGATTCACTGTGGGTTATTCTCCCGAGCGTTACAGCGGGCCGGCTTACACCAGCTACCACATTGGCGGAAACGAATTCATTCTGCTGTCTAATCTGAAGTCTCAGGCGAACGACTTCCGTCTTGGGGCGGACGGCAGGGTGGGGCCAATCGACTTTTCATTCCAGCAGGGCTTCCGCCGTTTCCGCGACGATAGCTTCATCGACCTGGGTGCCACGCCTGGTGTGAACTTGAATCCGGCAGTCGCCAGTTTCACGAGCTTCCATCGGAATGAACCCGCACGCACCAGCGTTAACTATACGACGTTCAGTGTTCACAGCCTGGTGGCCAGGAAACTCGACCTCACGGCCCGCGTTGTCCATAGCACTTCAAACTCGAACTTCACGTTCCTGGAAAACATGACCGGTACGAATTTCGCCACCAGGATCGGGAGCGGAGCGGGGGCCCAACTGGGAGCACCCAACGTGCTTATTCTTGGTCAATACAATATTCCCGGAAACGTCAAACGGCCAAACACGCTCGGAGACTTTGGCGTCACTTTCCTGGCCACAGATAAGTTCAGAATCTCGAATACGTTTCGGGTGGAAGACTTCACGATCGATGGCGTGGCTACCTTCAATGACTTGTTCTCTGTTTCGCGCGGGGCAATAGTCGATACAAGAAGTTTCAGCAATCTGAGCGTTCACAAGGTCACCAGGTACCGCAAGTATCAGGACACTGTCGAAGCCGATTACCAGTTCAACAAGAACTACTCGATTCACCTTGGATATCGCTACGGGAGTCGCCGCATCGAGCAAATCTTGAGTGGGTTCGCACTCAATTCCAATGCGCCGACGGCGCTTGTCCCGGAAGACGAAGTGGAAAACAATCACACCAACGCTTTCTTCGGCGGGTTCAAGGCGCGACCGGTTAACAACTTGACCATCTACTTCGACGCCGAACACGGCACCGCGGACAACGTGTTTACTCGCATAGGGAATTACAATTACACCAACATCCGCGCCAAGGCCAGGTATGTCCCGAACCGCAAGCTAAATTTCAACTTCGCGGTGATCACCAAGGACAATTCAAATCCTTCGGAGATAGCCGGCGTTTCGTTGACGGACTTTGGCGTGGACGTCAAGTCGCGGACGTTCACTTCCTCGATTGGTTGGAACCCGACTCCCAAATTCTCGTTCAGCACGGGCTACAATTACAATTGGGTGAACAGCGACGCTGTCGTCGACTATTTCTACCAGGTCCCGCCCGCCGCCAGCGTCCGCCATCCCATCGGGCACAGCCTGTACTTTCAGAGAAATAATTTCTTCTACATCGAAACGGTCACCCAACTTTGTCCGCGCGTGACACTTTACGCGGCCTATCGAGTCAATCAGGATGACGGGCAGGGCAGTCGGGTTGCCAATCCGACCGGAACACCAGGCACGTTGATAAACTCTTACCCCATGAGTTTTCAATCACCTGAAGCCCGGCTCGCGATCAAGATCAATAGGCGGTTGGATTGGAATCTCGGATATCAGTATTACAACTACAGCGAAAACGCGCTCGTCGGTCCCAGGCCGCAGAACTATCACGCGCATCTGCCTTATACGTCATTGCGCCTTTACTTTGGTCGCAAAGAATAGTATTGAACTGGCGGGTTCGCTTCTAAGCTCTTAGTAACAAACTCCGGCTGCAACATTCACCGCAGTTGGAGTTTGCTTTGTGTCCAAAATAGCGAACGATGAGAACGGAGTTGGGGATGACCCAGCTCTATGAAGTTCTCTCTTCGTTGTTTTTTTGGTGGGAGGGCGAAGCATGGGTGACATCGCGCCGGAGAGACGAGCAGAGAATCCCGGATATGCGGAACGGCCAGGTACAAGCAGGCGCCGATTTCTTGACTACCTGCTCGGCACCAGCGCGATCGCTACTTTGGGCGCGATCGTCTATCCCATCTTCAGATTCATGTCGCCGCCACAAGTTGTCGAATCCACTGAGAATTCAGTGGTGGCAGCTAAGCTGAACGAAGTGCCGCTGAAT
>JBGQJH010000096.1:0-7881 GCA_041498935.1 Pyrinomonadaceae bacterium
GTCTTTCCAGGCTTCAGTTTAACGGGCACATCCGCGTAGCGTATGCCTTTCCCTTTGTAAGCGTCAGGCTTGCGCAACTTATGCATCTCGGCCGCCACCTGTCCGAGCTTTTGCTTATCGATGCTCGTTAGCGTCAGTGTCGTCTGATACTGCTGGATGCTCCCCTTGGTCGTCATACGCTCGGCCTTGGCCGCAACGCCTTCAGGCAAGGGAAAGTCGATTGGATGTGAATACCCGAGCGAAAAAACTATCCGCTTCGCCTGCACGTCAGCCTTATAGCCAACGCCGACCACGTCCATCTGCTTCATGAACCCTACGGTGACGCCGACGATTGCATTGTTAGCAAGCGCGCGGGCCAGCCCGTGCAGCGGCGCCAGATCATCCGACGTGCGCTCAGCGCGCAGCTCATCACCTTCGAGTTTGAAGCTGATGCCTTCAGGAATCGGAGTCTTCAAGTTGCCCTTTGGCCCCTTCACTTCGAGCACTTGCTCCCCAATAGTCACCGAGACGCCTTTAGGTAATGTGATTGCTTTCTTGCCTATGCGCGACATAATTAGAACCTCAAGAATGAAGGCAGAAGGATGAAGGATGAAACCATGATTTCATCGCTGCTCATTCCTCATCATCCCTCATCCTTCATCCTTAGTAAATCTGCGCCAACAATTCTCCGCCAATGTTCTCGCGGCGCGCTGCTTTCCCGCTCATCAGGCCCTTGGAAGTAGAAACAATGTTCACGCCATAGCCGCCAAGAACCTTGGGGATTTCACTGGAACCGACATAAACGCGCCGGCCCGGGCGCGAAACTCTTTGCAGGTGCGTGATCGACGAGGTGCCACGCGCGTCGTAGCGCAGGAAAATACGAATCGTGCGCTTCAGACCTTCACCCTTCAGGACGAAGTTATTGATGTAACCCTCTTCCTTTAGAATCCGGGCAATCTCAAGCTTCAGTTTCGAAGCCGGAATATCCGCTCGCGAGTGCTTTGCCGCAATGGCATTGCGTATTCGCGTCAACATGTCGGCGATAGGATCAGTCATATCTACTCCAGATGTTAGAGATTAGATGTTAGTCAAACGTCTTACTGACATCTGACTGCTGACATCTGACCTCTGCCTTGCTACCAACTAGACTTAACGACGCCGGGAATCTGCCCCTCGAGCGCCAACTGCCGAAAACAAATGCGGCACAAATTAAACTTCCGCAGATAGCCGCGCGCTCTGCCGCACCTCTTGCAGCGCGTGTAGGCACGCACGGCGAACTTTGGTTTCCGCTGCGATTTCGCAATCAGTGATTTCTTTGCCATAAATTTGTGAATCGTTAATCGTCAATCGTGAATAGCAGATCGTGGTTTTCGTAGTTGCGGTTAACTATTTACTATTCACGATTTACCATTTACGGCAGTTATTGCCTAAACGGCATTCCCAATCCCTTCAAGAGTGCCCGAGCCTGCTCATCGTTTCGGGCTGTCGTAATAATCGAAATGTTCATCCCGCGTAATTTGTCGACCTTGTTAAAGTCAATCTCCGGGAAAATCAGTTGTTCACGGACTCCGATGGTGTAGTTACCGCGGCCATCGAACGCCTTTGGCGAAACTCCCCGGAAGTCCCTGACGCGAGGTAAAGCAATCGACACTAACCGATCCAGGAACTCATACATGCGATCGCCACGCAGCGTGACCATCACGCCGATCGGCATTCCCTGGCGGAGCTTGAACGAGGCGATCGATTTCTTCGCTTTGGTGATGACGGGCTTCTGACCAGTGATGGAGCGAAGCTCGTCTGCCGCCGTGTCGAGGATTTTGGCGTTGGCAATTGCCTCGCCCATGCCCATGTTCAAGACCACCTTCTGGACGCGTGGGATCGCCATCGGATTCTTGATCCCAAACTCTTTGGCAATCGCCGGAGCCACCTCTTTTTGATAACGCTCTTTTAACCTTGCTGCCATCTGCAAACCTCGTAAATGGTAAATGGTGCATAGTAAATCGTGACGGCCGACCCGCGTCGTCTATTCACTATTTACTATTCACTATTCACCGTCCTTATTTCTCCAACGACTGCCCGCTACCCGCGGCCACGCGAATCTTGGAGCCGTCGCCCTCGATCTGATACCTGACGCGCGTCGGCTTGCCTGACTGCGGATCGATCAATTGCACGTTGGAAATGTTGATAAAAGCTTCTTTCTCGATGATGCCGCCGCCGCGGTTGCTCTGCGGGTTTGCCCGCTGATGCCGCTTGATCACTCCCACGCCTTCAACCTTTATTTTCCCGACTAATGGCGCGACCTCCAGCACGCGACCACGCTTACCTTTGTCGCGGCCGGCAATGATCACCACCTGATCGTCCTTCTTGATTTTTGACCGTTTTGTTCCCGCCATAATCCTCAAATAACCTCCGGCGCGAGGGAGACGATTTTCATAAAGTTCTTGTCGCGCAGTTCGCGCGCCACCGGACCGAACACACGCGTGCCAATCGGGGTCCCGTCCTCTTTTATCAGCACCGCCGCATTTTGATCGAACCGGATATAAGTACCATCCTTGCGCCGCACTTCCTTGCGCGTGCGCACGATGACTGCGTCCTGAACCGTTCCCTTTTTGATCGTCCCGTCCGGCGATGCTTCTTTGACGGTCACCTTGATCCGATCACCCAGGCTCGCGATCTTTCCAGTCGATCCGCCGATGGGCATGATCATCTCAACCCGTCTTGCGCCTGAATTGTCGGCGACCTCGAGCGAGGTCTGCATCTGAATCATGACTACACCTCGTAAATCGTTAATCGTGAATCGTAAATAGTCAGAAGCAGTCCTTCCTATTCACGATTTACGATTCACTATTTACCTTCTTATTTAGCTGCCTTCTGCACTATCTCGATTACCCGCCAGCGTTTCCGCGCCGACATGGGCCGGGTTTCAACAATTCGCACTTTGTCGCCAATGGTTGCGCCCAGTTCATCGTGGGCCATGAATTTCGACATGCGACGAACATAGCGACGGTATTTAGTATGGCGCACCAGACGATCGACGCGGACCACCACCGTCTTTTGCATCTTGTCGGAAACTACCGAGCCAACCTTCTGCGAGCGATGCGCGCGCTTGGCGCCCGTGTCGGTGGCCGCCGTCGCCTCGGCAGCAACGTTATTGCTTTTAGTGGCCGCAGTATCGCTCGCGGTCGCGCTGGTGTTGCTTTCTGCCTGATTCTCTTCTGCCATTCTTCTCACTCAGTTGCCGGAGACCCGGCGGTTCGTGCTTGCTTTCCAACACGCGCGGGCTAGCCCGGCGACGCGTCTGTTGCTCCAGTTTACTTGGCCGCGGCCGGCGCTTTAGTCGCCGGCGCTTGGCGTTGCCGCGATATCGTGTACAGACGTGCCAGCGACCTCTTTTCCTCGCGGATACGTTTGACCGCGTCCACTTCGCCGAGTGCCAGCTTAAACTTCAAACGAAAAAGCGACTCGTTCAAGCGGGCCGTTTCCGCTCTCAATTCTTCTTCCGAAAAGTCGTGGTACTTGTCCAGTTCTTCGCGCCGTTTCATTGCTAAATCGCGCCTCCCTCTTGATCCGCGCGGGTAACAAACTTCGTCTTGATGGGAAGCTTCTGCGCGGCGAGGCGCATGGCGTCGCGCGCGGTCTTCTCATCCACTCCCTCAATCTCGTAGAGAATCCTGCCCGGTTTGACTACTGCCACCCAATATTCCGGCGCACCCTTGCCTTTGCCCATGCGCGTTTCCGCCGGTTTTTTTGTTACCGGCTTGTCGGGAAACATCCGAATCCAAATCTTGCCGCCGCGCTTGATGTGCCGGGTCATCGCAATACGCGCCGCTTCAATCTGGCGATCCGTAATCCATGCCGGCTCCAGGCACTTGAGCCCATATTCACCAAAGCTGATCTCGCTGCCACGAGTTGCGACGCCAGTCATGCGGCCGCGCATCTGCTTTCGGTGCTTAACTTTTTTCGGCATCAACATAATCAATGCATCCTGTCCGTAGTCAGTAGTTCGTGGTTAGTAGTTTGCGATCAACGTTGTCTTGCACAACGGACCACGGACAACGGGCCACTGACGTTCCTTAACCGTTTTCCCCGCGCGGTCGTCTGCCGTCCGACCCGCCACCACCTTCACGCTCGCGACGAGTGCGTGGACGCCGCTCGCGCTCACCCATGCGGGTCTCGTTAATCGGATCCGATCCGGTGCCGCGGGCCATGGCCGCTTTGGCATCAAGAATTTCGCCACGGTAGATCCAAACCTTCACGCCAATCTGGCCAAAGGTAGTGCGTGCTTCGGCCAAACCGTAATCGATGTCGGCGCGGAGTGTATGCAGCGGAAGCTGCCCCTGAAGATGCCACTCGCTGCGGGCGATTTCTGCGCCGTTCAGGCGCCCGCTAACTTTCACCTTGATTCCCTGCGCGCCAAACCTGAGCGACTCTTCCACCGCCTTGCGCATAGCGCGGCGAAAAGCGATGCGCTTCTCGAGCTGCGCCGCAATCTTTTCTGCCTGGAGTTGGGCGTTCAATTCGGGCTTATGAATCTCCTGAATCGAAACCAAAACCTCGCGGCCAGTCTTGGCGGAAAGATCAGTCTTCAGCTTGTCAATCTCCGCGCCTTTGCGCCCGATGATGATTCCCGGGCGCGAGGTGTAGATGATGATCTTGAGCCTGTTTGCCGCGCGCTCAATGTCGACGTGTGAAACGCCCGCACCGGCGAAGCGTTGCTTTAGATCGCGCTTAAGCCTGAGATCCTCTAACAAGTACTCGCCGTAATGCTTCTTCGCAAACCAGTGCGAATGCCAGTCTTTGTTATAGCCAAGGCGGAATCCGTAGGGATGAACTTTCTGGCCCACAATCTTCTCCAGTTCTTTCTTCGAATCTGAGATCTCAGATCTAAGATCTCAAATCAAATCGTCCTCTTGAGATCTGAAAAACTCGAGATCTCAAATCAAATTGCCTCTTGAGATCTCAAATTTGAAGATCTCAAATCCAGGAAATATTCTTCTTACTCGTCTGCCTTCGCCTTCTTCTTCGCAGCACGCTTAGTCGCCTTCTTCTCGCCCGCTGCCTTAGCGGCTGCGTCTGACTTTTCAGAAGCCTCAGTCCTGGGCGCAACGCGCTTTGCGCGTGGCGCGGCTGCTGCTCCGCCGCGTTTCCGGTCTTTGCTTTCGGCTAGTTTCGCTGGCTTGGCGTCAGCGTCCTTGTCATCTTTGCCGCCACCTTTACCCTTGCCGGGTTCCGGGCGGGCGTCATTCGAAAGCAGAATAGTCACGTGACAAAAGTGGCGCTGCTCACGATAGGCTCGCCCTTGCGGCGCCGGACGCACACGGCGCCGGCCCTTGGTCGGTCCGCGATCAACGAACGCGGTCTTCACCCAAAGATCGTCCGGGTCAATGGCGACGTTTGCCTTCTCCGCTGCTTCGTTGGCATTGGCAATCGCCGAACGCATGCACTTCTCAATCAGATTCGAAGCGCGTTTGCTCGAATACCGCAGAATGGCCAAGGCCTTGTTGACGTCTTTGCCGCGAATCATATCCACAACGAGCCGCGCTTTTTGCGCCGACCCGCGTAGATACTTTGCACTTGCTATCGCTTCCATACTCGATTTCCCCAGGTTCCGAGTTTCGCGTTTCGAGTTTCAAGTTAAGCAATCCTGAAACTCGGAACTCGAAACTCCGAACTCGAAACTATTTAGCCGCCGCCGGCGCTACCTTGGTCGCCTTTTCCACCTTGGTGCCGGAGTGTCCCTTGAAGGTGCGCGTCGGCGCAAACTCGCCCAGCTTATGGCCCACCATGTTTTCGGTAACATAGATTGGCAGGTGGCGCCTGCCGTTGTGCACGCCAAACGTCAAACCAACCATGTCCGGCGTGATCGTCGAACGTCGCGACCAGGTCTTGATTACCGGAGGCCGGTTGCCGCCGGCGCGCACGCGCTCGACAGCTTTCTGAACGCTCTCATCAATAAACGGTCCTTTTTTAACTGAACGTGCCATATTCGTCTCGCTTTGCTCGACTTCTCAGTTTCGAGTTTCGAGTTCAGTGTTTAGAGTTTCTTTTTTCTTAACTCGAAACCCGGAACTCGAAACTTATTTTGTACGACGATCCTTCAAAATCATTCGCTGCGTTCGCTTGTTACTTCTCGTCTTATAACCGCGCGTTGGCTGTCCCCACGGCGTTACCGGGTTGCGACCACCGGAAGTTTTCCCTTCGCCACCGCCATGTGGATGGTCTACCGGATTCATCGCCACGCCGCGCACGTGCGGGCGAATGCCCTTCCAACGAGACCTTCCGGCTTTGCCAAACGAAACGTTTTCGTGCTCGATGTTGCCAACCTGGCCAATCGTTGCCTTGCAAACCAGCGGCACGCGCCGAACTTCACCCGATGGCATTCGGAGTTGCGCGTAGTCGCCCTCTTTGGCAACGAGCTGCGCAAACGAGCCGGCCGACCGCGCCATCTGTCCGCCCTTTCCGGGACGCAACTCGATGTTGTGAATCTGCGTGCCCAGCGGAATATTGATCAGCGGCAGCGAGTTACCGGGCAAAATGTCGGCTTCGGCGCCGCTCATGATTGTCTTGCCAACTTCAATCCCGATGGGCGCGATGATGTAGCGCTTCTCGCCATCGAGATAGGTAACCAGAGCGATGTGAGCCGACCGGTTCGGATCGTATTCAATCTGCGTAATGCGTCCCGGCACACCTTCCTTGTCGCGCTTGAAATCAACGATGCGATAGAAGCGCTTGTGGCCGCCGCCGCGTCGCCGCACGGTGATGCGTCCATCGCTGTTGCGGCCGGAGATTCGCTTCTTAGGCTCAAGCAGCGACTTCTCGGGAACCGCGCCGGCGGTCAACTCATCTCGCGTGAGATAAGTCTGATACCGGCGCGCCGGAGAGGTTGGGGTTAGTTTCTTTATTCCCATAGCTTTTTCTAAGGATGAAGGCGGAAGGATGAAGGATGAACTGTCTTCTTATTCAGCCTTCCTCCTTCATCCTTCATCCTTTAGATCGATTCACCGTAATCGACAGGCTTCTCGCCCTGCTTCAAGGTCACGTAGGCTTTCTTCCACGAGGGCTTTCGTCCTTCGAAGCGTCCGCGCCGCGCCGTCTTTCCCATAAAATTGAGGGTGCGCACGTGGTCTACCTTTACCTGAAAAATAGACTCGACAGCCGACTTGATTTCCGGCTTAGTGGCGCGCCGATCAACTCGAAAGGTCAACAACTGACCGGTGTCCTGCGTCTCTTCCTTCGCGACCAGAGCTTTTTCCGTAATCACCGGCGACTTGATGATGTCCCAAACCGTTCTCATTACTCAGCCGCCTCCTTCTTTTTCCGGGCCGCGGGCTTCGCGGCTTTCTCTGCCGGCTTTCGCGCGCGTTTTGGCTTTGGCGCCGGCTCCGCTGCGCCGCTGGCTTTGGCTTTCTCTACCGGCGCCGATTCTTCCGCTACCTTGGCTTCCGCCTTTGGTCCCAGCAACTGTTCGAGCTCCTTAACCGCCGCCTCGGAGATAACTAGTTTCTCGTGATAGAGCAGGTCGTAGATATTCAGACCGAAACTGTTAACTACTTTGGCGCTTTGTACGTTCCGCGTCGACAGCTTCAGGTGCTCGTTATCCAACGAGTCAACAATCAGCGTCTTACCCTCGAGGCCCAACTGCTTGAGCGAGGCAATAAACTCTTTCGTCTTCGGCTTGTCGAGCTTCCAGCCGTCGACCAACATCACTCTGCCCTCACGGACGCGCTCTGAGAGTGCGGAACGCAACGCTCCGTGGCGCATTTTCCTGGGCATGTTGTATGACCAGTCGCGCGGCTGCGGACCGTGCGCATTGCCGCCGCCTTTCCAAAGCGGTGAACGAAGCGAGGCGATGCGCGCGCGGCCGGTGCCCTTCTGCTTCCAGAGCTTGCGGCCGGAGCCGGA
>JBGQJH010000097.1:0-7806 GCA_041498935.1 Pyrinomonadaceae bacterium
CTATCCAAAGTGCAAATACATCAAACAGGAATCGACGGGTGTTAAGTGCGCACGGCCCGGTTGTAAGGGTGACCTGGTGGTCAAGAAGTCGAAGCGCGGTAAAGTGTTTTACGGTTGCGCCATGTATCCCGATTGCGATCGAGTTTATTGGGACAAGCCGGTTGCGGAAGCCTGTCCAAATTGTAATGCGCCGTTTTTGCTCGAGAAGACTACGAAGAAGCAGGGCACATTTCGTCACTGCGCCAACGAAGATTGTGGCTATAGCTCCAACAAGGGCGCAGTTGAGAAAGCCAAGGCAAAAAAGTGATCAGCCGCGGATTCGCGCGGACAAACGCGGATCGGATCAAACAATAAGATGCACAAGGGTCAGGAGGGTTTTTGCAGATTCGCGCAATCCGCGTTAATCCGCGGCCAGTCGTGTTCTCGCAGTCGCCATATTATTTAGACCAAATTTCGGTTCGTCCTTGAAGTCAATTCTAAAACCAGAGGAGAAGTAAGAATGTTAAGACGCAATACGACTGTCGTGCTGCTTTTCATTTTCCTTGTTTCGCCGGGCGCAGCTTTTTCGCAGCAACCCTCGCCATCGCCGAGCCCTGTCCCGCAAACCAGCACGCAAGCGCCGGCATCTACTACGCCCGCGAAAGATCCAAACGATCCAATCGAGCGCATAAAGGACGAAGGCATGAATCGTTCGCAGGTAATGCAGACGTTGAGTTACCTCAGCGACGTTATTGGCCCGCGCCTGACTGCATCGCCAGGTATGAAGCGATCGAACGAGTGGACGCGCGATCAGCTTATAAAGTGGGGACTTCAGAATGCGCATCTTGAAGCGTGGGGGCCTTTCGGTCGCGGCTGGTCACTTAAGAGATTCTCTGCGCAGGTCTCAGAACCGCTGAGCATCCCGCTTATCGCTTATCCGAAGGCCTGGTCGCCGGGGACCACCGGACCGTTCACCGCCGAAGTGGTTTACGTCGATGCAAAAGATGAGGCCGACCTGCAACGATTCAAAGGCAAGCTCAAGGGTGCGATTGTCTTAACCGGAAAAATGCGCGAGGTAAAAGCGCATTTCGAGCCCATTGGCACGCGGCGCGACGAGAAAGACTTGCTGACTTTGGCCGATGCGCCCGCGCCAACCCCCGGATCCGGCCGGCGCTTCACTGCCGAGCAGCGGGCGGCCCAACTATTTAGTATGAGGAAGTATCAATTTTTTCAGAACGAGGGCGCCGCCCTTTTGGTTGATGCCAGTCGCGCGGGCGACGGCGGCACAATCTTCGTGCAGTCGGCGACGGTGCCGCAGCCAGTAACCGAAAACTCATTTGGCCCGAACGCGCCGCGACTAATCCAGTCTTACGACAAGACCGCGCCGAAGATTGTTCCGCAACTCGTAGTCGCTGTCGAACACTACAACCGCATCGCGCGAATGATCGAGGCGGGTGAAAAAGTGAAGATGACTGTCGACCTTGCGGTCGAGTGGCAAGACGCGGACCCGATGGGCTACAACACGATCGCCGAGATTCCCGGCAGCGATCTAAAGGATGAAGTGGTCATGCTTGGAGGCCACATGGATTCCTGGCATGCCGGGACTGGCGCCACGGACAATGGCGCCGGAGTGGCGGTAGCGATGGAGGCGGTGCGAATTCTTCAAGCGCTCAATCTCAAGCCGCGACGCACGATCCGGATTGCACTGTGGACCGGCGAAGAGCAGGGCTTGTTAGGCTCAAAAGCTTACGTGGCCGAGCACTTCGGCAAAATTGAAACTCCCGCGGCGGTCGCCGGCGCACCGGCATCACCAGTTCCGTCGCCGGCGGCGAGTCCGGCTCCCGGCGTGCTAGTCACCAAGCCGGAGTATGAAAAGTTTAGTTCCTACTTCAATCTCGACAATGGCACTGGAAAAATTCGTGGCGTTTATCTACAGGGCAACGAATCCGTCCGTCCGTTGTTTCGTCAATGGCTTATGCCTTTCCGCGAGCTGGGTGCGGCAACTCTTTCAATTTCAAACACCTTTGGCACGGATCATCTTTCGTTCGACGCCATCGGCCTGCCCGGCTTCCAATTCATTCAGGACGAGATTGAATACGACACGCGCACGCACCATTCAAACCAGGATGTGTTTGATCGCATCCAGGCAGACGACCTGAAACAAGCGGCAACGATCATGGCTGCGTTTATTTACAATGCGGCAACGCGAGAAGAGAAACTGCCGCGCAAACCAATGGCGAAGTAGAAAGAACTGCTGTACCGATAAGACGAAGGCGAACAAGAAGGCGAGCCCCGTGTCGGCTCGCCTTTTTAGATCCCTTTCGCGGACTCCCTAAACCTACCGCCCGCACCGGCCAGGCAACCCGTGGGAATCCGAGCGAAGCCAGGTCGGCTGTAGGGGCACGGCATGCCGTGCCCCTACGATGCTTACTCTTGACAAGGCGGTCAGCCAGTGGTAAGTAAGTACTTACTTTGGACGCGGCTTATTGCCTAAGGCCCGTCAGGAAACCCGAGTTCTTGAGCAAAGAAATCACTACCACAAAAGCCGCGCCGGGAATTGCGAACCAGGCTGTCGGCGGCACGCGAATGACCGCGGAAGACAGGCGTTTGCAAATACTTCGCGTGGCGGTCAGTCTTTTTTCGCGGAGAGGTTTTGGCGGCACAACCACCAGGGAGATTGCGCAAGCAGCGGGCGTTTCCGAGGCGATGGTGTTCCGGCATTTCGCCACCAAGCAGGAACTCTACCGGGCGATCCTCGACCATAAGGCTTGCTCGGGCGATTCCATGAATCCGGAGCAAATGGTTGCCGTGGCGCTAAAGCAGAAAGACGACCAGGCGGTATTTGAGCAACTGGCCTGCGGCGCGCTCGATCACCACGAATGCGATCCGGAGTTTCAACGGCTACTGCTTCATGCGGCCCTCGAAGGCCACGAACTGGCGGAAATGTTTTTTGAAAAATTTGTCCGTCGCGTTTACGAACTTCTGGGTGGCTACATTGCCGAACGGCAACGCGACGGCGCGATGGTTAAGATCGATCCGGCGATTGTCGTTCGCTCATTCATCGGTACGATCATTCACCATTCACTCACTAACAATCTGTGGGATCCCAACCGTCGCTTGCTAAAGATTTCCAACGAGGAAGCCGCGCAGCACTTTACCGACATTCTCCTGAACGGAATAAGCACCGCCGGCGCGTCGAAGGCCAAAAAGAGGAGTAAACGTAAGGCTCCCGCGAACGGTTTTTCGAGAACGAAATAGAGTCGATGTCATCTTCCAGGTTACAACCTTTGCCCTTGCAACTTTTGTCCCTGGCGGCCGCCTTGTCGGGTCTGCTGCTGCTGGCAACTTCCTGCGGCGGCTCCAAAGCTAACGTCAGAAAAGACGAGACGAATACTTCTGCGCAGCCTGCGGCGGTGGAGGTAACAACCGCGCCGGCAATCTTGCGCGAGTTGCCCCAATTTTTTGAGGCAACGGGAAGTTTAGGCGGCGACGCGCAAACGGATGTTTCTCCTGAGATCGCAGGCAAGGTCGTTGCAGTCGGCGTAGAAATGGGTAGCTTCGTCAAGCGTGGCCAGACCATTGTTCGTCTCGATGACGGGGATGCAAAGCTTCGCGTGGAGCAGGCGCAGGCACAAGTCGATCAGGCAAAAGCCGCGTTGCGGCAGGCTGAAGAGAAGGTAGGGATTCGCCCGGGCCAGTCCTTCGATATAAATAAACTCCCGGAAGTTGCGAATGCTCGAGTGGCCCTGGAACTCGCCGAGAAGAACCTGCGTCGTTCGGAAAAGCTGATTGAATCGGGAGACATCTCGCGGTCTGCGTACGATCAGCAGAAGGCGCTGCGCGATCAGTTGAAGGAGCAATATGAGTCCGCCCTCTCGCTCGCACGGCAAAACAATGCGGCGGTGATGACGGCTCGAGCAAACGTCGCCAACGCCGAGAGCCAGCTAAGTCTCGCCCGCCGGAACCTGTCTTACACAAACGTGTATTCTCCGATTGATGGTTACGTGGCAGACCGCTCCGCGGACCTCGGCGAATATGTTTCCACCACCACTAAAATTGCGACAATCGTCCGCATCAATCCCTTGCGCGTGAGAATCGATATTCCGGAACAGGCCATTCCCGTGGTCAACGTTGGTCAATCTGTTTCCGTAACTACGAGCGCGTGGCCCGACCGGAACTTTGGCGGTCGCATTGCGCGCATCTCGCCAAACGTCACCCCGGCTTCGCGAACGCTGACAGTCGAGGCAGAGATTGAAAACGCCAGCGGGGCGTTGAAGCCGGGACAATTCGCGACCGTGCGAATTCTTCAGGCGCGCGCGCAAGCCGCTGTGCTGGTTCCCTCGCGGGCAGTGCGCACCGAATCCGGAGTCAGCCGCGTGTTTGTAGTCAAGGACGGCCATGCGCAGGAGCGTTTGGTCCAGTTGGGACAAACCGAAGGGGATTTGGTCGAGATCAAGAGCGGGGTAACTGCCAACGAAAACGTCGCAACCAGCAATACCGAGCAGTTGAGCGATGGGATGGCAGTCAGACAATAGTAGTCCAAAGTCCAACGTCCAAAGTCCAAGGTCAAGAACCGGACGCGGACATTGGACATTGGACATTGGACATTGGACTTTTATTTAAGCGATGCAAAAGTTAGCTGAAATTTGTGTCCGGCGTCCGGTGTTTGCGACGATGCTGATCCTGAGTCTGGTGGTCGTCGGGCTCTTCTCTTACAAATCGCTGGGCGTGGATCTTTTCCCGAAGATCGATCTGCCGACGATCACGGTCACGGTCGTGAATCCGGGCGCCTCGCCGCAGGAAATCGAGACCGAGATAACCGACAAGATTGAAGGCGCCGTAAACACCATCAGCGCCATCGACGAGCTACGTTCCACTTCCGTTGAAGGTGTTTCCCAGGTGTTCATCACGTTCCTGCTCGAAAAGAATCCGGACATCGCCGCGCAGGAAGTCCGCAACAAGGTTGACCTGATCGTCAACGATCTTCCGGTTACCGCCGAGCAGCCCATCGTTCAGAAGCTGGATACTGATGCCGCGCCGGTGATACGCATTGCGGTGTCCGCGCCTCGTTCTCCGCGCGAAGTGACCGACGTCGCGGACAAAAAAATCAAACAACAAATCGAATCGATCAACGGCGTGGGCGACGTGACGATCATCGGCGGCCGCACGCGCGAAATTCAGGTGTGGGTCGATCCAGACAAGATGCGCGCCTTCAACGTCACGGTAGCCCAGGTTGCCGATGCAGTCCGCGCCCAGAATATGGAACTTCCGGGAGGACGCGTCGACGAAGGCAAGCGCGAGCTGACTGTTAGAACCATGGGCCGCATCGTGCAGCCGGCCGAGTTTAACGATCTCGTGGTTGGCAGCCGTGGTACCTATGCGGTCAAGCTCAGCGACATTGGTTACGCTGAAGACGGCGGCGAAGAGCCGCGCACGGAAGCACGGCTGAATGGCCAGCCTGCGGTTACGCTGGTTGTCGCCAAACAGTCGGGACAAAACACCGTAGCGGTCGCCGAGGCGGTGAAGGAACGCCTGGCGGAGATTCAAAAAACTTTGCCACCCGGTTTTAAGACCCAGGTAGTCGGCGATCAGTCGATCTTCATCAAGGCTTCAATCGAGTCCATACAGAGGCACCTAATCGAGGGCAGCATCCTGGCCGCCATCGTCGTCTTCATCTTTTTGTGGAGCTTCCGTTCCACGGTAATCGCGGCCCTTGCGATTCCCACTTCATTGATTGCCACCTTTGGCTTGATGGCGGCTATGGGCTTCACGCTGAACCAGATCACGATGCTGGCGCTGACGTTGATGGTGGGTATTGTGATCGACGACGCGATAGTTGTGCTCGAAAACATCTTCCGGTTTATTGAAGAGAAGGGAATGCCTTCGTTTCAGGCGGCGATCGAAGGGACACGCGAGATTGGCATGGCGGTGACGGCGACGACCTTGTCACTGTTGGCGGTCTTCCTGCCCGTCGGATTCATGGGCGGCATTGTCGGCCGCTTCATGTCGTCATTTGGTTTGACTTCTTCTTTCGCGATCGCCGTTTCGCTGCTGGTCTCGTTCACGCTGACGCCGATGCTGGCCGCGCGTCTCATCAAGCGCAGTAACGACGCCGAAGAGGGAGCGTTTGAGCGCCACACAGAACCCGCGGACCACGGCTCAAAACAATCGCGGTTTTACGCTCCCATCGATCGCACCTACACGCGCATGCTGAGCTGGTCGATGGCGCATCGCTGGGTGGTAGTGGGCGCCTGCCTGGTCGTGATCATCAGCATTGTGCCGCTGTTTATGTTCGTCGGCAAAAACTTTCTGCCGGTTGACGACCAGTCGCAGTTTGAAATTAACGTGCGCGCGCCGGAAGGTTCAACGCTGGCCGCGACCTCCACTCTAGCCGAGCGCATTTCCGCTGACCTGCGGAAATTGCCCGGCGTGACCGACACGTTGACGACTATTGGCGGCGGGGCGCAGGAGCAAGTGAACGTCGCCTCAATTTACGTCAAGCTGCAACCGCTCGAAGAACGCAGTGTGTCGCAAAGCGATTTGATGGTGCGCGCGCGCTCGGAAGTTCTCGCCAAGTACCTAAACGAGTTTCCCGGTCAACTACGAACCAGCGTGCAGCAGGTTGCGGCAATTTCCGGTGGTGGCTTTCGCAACGCGGACATCCAGTATGTCATCGGCGGCCCCGACCTCGAAAAGCTGACGAAATACTCCGAAGCGCTGTTGGCAAAGATGAAGACGCTTCCGGATGTTGTCGACGCCGATTCATCGCTCGTTACCGGCAAGCCGGAATTGCGCGTGGTTATCGACCGCCCGCGCGCGGGCGACCTGGGAGTCCGCATAGGTGACGTCGCGCAGGCCTTGAATACCCTGGTGGCCGGCCAAAAAGTTTCTACGTTTAATGCGGGCACCGATCAGTACAACGTGCGCGTGCGCGCGATTGGACAATCTCGCTCGAGCGTCGAAGGTCTCAAGCGGATGATTGTCTCTTCGTCGAAGATTGGTTGGGTGAGCCTCGACAATCTGGTGCGGGTAGAAGAAGGCACCGGCCCATCCGCGATCGATCGTCTGAACCGGGAGCGCCAGGTCACCTTGCTGGCCAACGTGAAGCCGGGGGGGTCGCAGGCGGCGGTGATTCAAAAGATGAACGCATTTGCAAAAGAGATTGGCATCGACCCTGCTTACAAGACCGGACTGGCGGGCCGTTCAAAAGAACTAGGGCGCGCCGGATACTACTTCATGCTGGCGTTTGTGCTGTCGTTTGTTTTCATGTACATGGTCCTCGCGGCCCAGTTTGAATCGTTCATTCATCCCATCACGATCTTGCTGACGCTGCCGCTGGCAATACCTTTCGGCATTCTCGCGTTGCTGCTCACGGGACAGACGGTAAATATTTTTTCCGGGCTGGGATTGTTGCTGCTCTTCGGCGTCGTCAAGAAAAACGCAATTCTGCAAATTGATCATACGAACCAGTTGCGCGCGCGCGGCATGGAACGACTCGAGGCCATCATTCGCGCCAACCGCGATCGTTTACGGCCGATTCTGATGACTACGATCGCGCTGGTCGCCGGCATGTTGCCGCTGACGATATCGAGCGGACCCGGTTCCGGAACAAATCGTTCAATCGGCGTACTGGTGGTTGGCGGGCAGTCGCTATGTTTGTTGCTGACGTTGCTCGCCGTTCCGGTTTTCTATTCACTCTTCGACGATCTCAGCAGGAGCAGAGTTTGGGGAGTCATCGGCGCAGGTGTGACAGGCGCGTTTGGTTGGGCGCGACGCAAGACGGCCAGCGCAACCGCGTCATTGTTAGGTTTGGTTTCGAAGCAATAG
>JBGQJH010000098.1:0-7791 GCA_041498935.1 Pyrinomonadaceae bacterium
GTCCGGATCAAGCGAAACTGGTTTTTCGAGTTGCGACTTTTGTTGCGCAGCCGCGAACGTAAGGGAGGCGATCATAAAACAGGCGATAGCCAGGGCCCTGGAGAATCTGTTGACCAGATTTGACGCGCTTTCAGTCATCGTGTCTAGAACCAAACTCAGCAAACCTGTTAAGCAGGGAATAATCGTCGCTTCTTTGGACGAGCGCGGTGCCCATTGGGTTGCACTGTCTAACCCTCACCTGCGCATCGCGACATTCTTGTCGCTACGTATCCTCGCATCGCTCCGGCCATATCCAAGGCCGCGTCTTTGCGTTTTCGATCGTTCACTTCAGTAGAGACCTTAACTCTCGTCGTCGTGCCGACCTCTCACTGATAACTTGAAGCGCAAGCGAAACGTCGGCACAGCGGCACCGGTCAGCTAAGAAAATTCTTTAACCCTTCTGGTCATGCCCTGCCGCGACTTCTGATGTCCACCGTTCGCCTGACCCGGTCGCTACCGCTCAGCTAAGAAAATTCTTTAACCCTTCTGGTCATGCCTGTCGCGACTTCTGATGCCCACCGTTCGCCTGACCCGGTCGCTACCGCTCCCGGTTCTGATGAACAGCCTCAGGGAACGCGCGCAGGATTATCCGGAGAATTGAGAAATTCGCCTCGCTTTGATGATGGCTTTCCGACCGTGATGGTCTTTGACTCGAGGCGTTCAGGTTGGCGCTTTTGTCCCGGAGCCGTTGCAAAGGGCAGCGGCACGAGATTCGGGCCCGCCTTCAAAGCAACTAGACGGGCGGAGCCGTAATCCTGAGCTTTCAATTCCAGTGAATAACGGCCTTCCTGCTCGGGCTCAAGTTGTGCAGGCTGCAGCGCCACCATCTGTGTCTCCGCAACTCCGTCCTTGCGGCGCTTCAACTCTAACTGAACCGACAATCCCTCAAGTTTCCCCTGGGAAGTGTTTTTAACCGTCCCTCCAATAATCGTCTTGCTTCCTTGCAGCAGTACATCGTCAACCATCACCAATGCCACAGGCGGTTTCCGAGGCTCCGCGAGCGGCGCTTGCGAAAACACTACCAACGAAGCGGAGCTTTGGGCGTGCCGCTTTCGTAAAAGCGTGTAGCCGGTGAAAACTAAAGCGGTGATAACAAGGGCCGCGATGCCGGCGAAGACCTTGGGGCCAAGTGAGCCCTTGGACTCCGCGAATAGTTCGTCCTGATGAGAATCAATCATCGCTGGAATCAACTTAACTGAAGTATCACTTTAAGTAGATACTTCGGAACGCACGCGGTTTCATTCGACTCGGCCCGGAGGAGGCGCCCCGGTTATGTTGCTAATTAGCGCAGACAGAAATTCATCTTCGGCCACGCCGGAACTCTGAAGAGTGATCCACTCGGCCCCGGTGGCGCCGTCCGTCCTGCCTTCTATTTTCGCGTTGACCGCAACATTGGCGCTATTGCCGTCGATCGGTTGCACTTCAACGGTAATGGTATAGCGTCCGCGCGTCCACCCTCGCGCGCTCGAAGTCGTAACATCAGCATAGCGTCCCAGTTCGGATTGAGTGACGACTGCACCCTTAATAAAAGTGTAAGGCTGGCTGACGATTATTCCCTCGGCGAGCTTAGACGCCGCTTCATCCAGGATCAACTTGCGATCACGCATCACGTCGGCAATCGCGCTGAGTATGACGTCGCGTCGCGCCGCAATTCGATAGGGGTTTGGCAGCGGTGGCACTGCCGGCGTGCGGCCTTTGCCAAAGTCTATTCCTCTGCCCGAACCGGTGTCGGTTTTTGTGCCATTATTTCCCGGGGCCCTGCTACTGTCGCGAACGCGCTCGCTTTGTTTATCAACGCCCTTACCCTGGGCCAATACTGCAACAGCGCTGAACACAACTAACAGCAATACAACTGCGAACCTGATCATTGGAAACACCCCTTTGGATAAAGACCGATTGCCAAAGATTGCGAAAGGGAGATCACAAAAACGAGAATAGATTAACGACTCACCAATTTCAAGGAAGCTTTTCGGATCTACTTAACTTCCGCGGCTAACCAACAGAAGGTTGCGGCAGGCTCATCTGTGCGCTACCTGGGACCAGCAGCAGCATCTCTTTGCTGTTCCCAGGTTCGCAAGGCCTTAACGCCCTGCCCAAAGTCATTCCCGTTACTATAGAAATTGTGCGCACCATCATTGCGCGATGGTTCACGAACGTAATAGAGATAATCCGTCTGCGCCGGATTGAGCGCAGCTTCGAGCGAACTCTTGCCGGGCGAAGCAATCGGCCCAGGCGGCAACCCGGAATGCAGACGCGTGTTGTAAGGCGATCGACGTTCGACGTCGCTCTTATAAACCTTCCCATCGTTCCGCCATTTTCCTTCAAGCTTGGAAGCGTAAATGATAGTCGAGTCAACCGCTAAAGCCATTTGTTTCTGGAGACGGTTATAGATGACGGAAGCAATTACCGGGCGCTCATCGCTGAGTTTAGCTTCAGTTTCTATTAACGAGGCGGTTGTAACGATCTCACGCGGAGACAAACCCAACGCCCGCGACCGTTGTGACCACTCCGGCTTCCACTCCTTGCGAAAGCGCTTAACCATGATGCCAATTAATTCCGCCGCCTTGGTGTCGGGAGGAAATTCATAAGTGTCCGGGAAAAGGTATCCCTCAAGATTTGTGGCCGCTGGATCGATGTCGCTTATGAGCTTCACGTTATCCATTAACGGCAGGGCAGCGGTTGAGTCACCCAAATGCAGCTCAGGGATTTTGAACATGGCATTTGAAATATCCCACCGCGTCCATCCTTCCACTACAGTTAAGCGAAGCAGGCGCTGCTCCCCCTCGCGGAGCCTGGCGAAAACAGCAAGAGGCGAAATTGGCGAGGGAAAGTCATACTCGCCTGCTTTCAACTCCGAACCGTTTGCAGTCAACTTGAGGTAAACCGTTAACGGCCACTTATGTTTGATGATTCCTTCGTCAGCTAGTTTACTGATGACCGCGGTCGGGGAAGAGCCGCGAGGAATCTCCACGTATTGTCCGTGCTTTGTATGCTGGACCGGCGTATGAAGGTCTCGGTAAAGCCAGATTGCGGAAGCACTCGCGGTTATGAGAATCAACAGGAGAAGGGCTAGAAGAATGCGTTTCATTGTCACTGTTTAGAGAGTTCTTTAAGCTAAAGAGTTTGCTCAGAGGGCCTAACCAGGATTCTTTCCTGACTGCCTATCAGAAAATCTCGCAGGATAACCGCGGCCGCCTCGCTATCGACAAGCGCGGAAATTTCTTCCCGCCGGTGACCTTCCGCGCGCAGGATCTGCTCCGCCTCAACCGAACTCAGACGCTCGTCTTGCAAATATACCGGCACAGCCAACGAGCGCGCGAATTTCTCCGCCACCCGGCGGGCTTCCAGTGCCGCATCCCCTGCAGAACCATTCAGTCGCAACGGTAAACCAATTACCACCGTTTGAGCGTCAAAGCGACGTACAAGATCGTCCACGTCTCGAAGCATTTGTTTCCAACTGGTACGAGGTAGAGCCTCGAGTCGGGTAACGGAGATTGATAACGCATCTGAAACCGCAATGCCCACGCGCCTTTCACCCAGGTCGATTGCGACAATGGGAGCGCGCGGAGTGGGAGTCGCATTTTTCAGGTTAGCTGTTTCCATAAGATCGTGGCTTGTGGTCAGTTTGATCCCGAGCTCATCCCAGCGGAGAAGATCGCGAAAAGCCTGAACAAATGCTGCATAAAGTTAGGTTGCACCGTTCACTAAGCGCCTGTATGATACGACTGGCTTGCGAAAAGCGCATGTTCGCAAGTCGTTTTAACGTTTTGGTCTCAACGCACAGCACGAGGTAAATAATGTCATTTCGTACGAAGTTTGCACTGATTCTTGCGTCAGCTACCCTGGCGCTCTATACGCTCGTTGGGGGTTGGATTTCCACCGGCGCCCAACAACCTGCCAACGATCCAAACGCACAACTCAGGATTTTTGAGAGTGTGCTTCAGCATATTCAAAACGACTATGTAGATGAGCCAAATATGGAAAAGGTTCGGGCCGGCGCGTTGCGCGGTTTAGCTTACGGACTCGATCCTTATTCAACCTACCTCACGCCAGAGCAGGTTCGTGAATTCAACGGCGGGGCGAACAGCAATCAGGTAGGAATTGGGGCCGAACTCTCCCAGGTTGCTTCTTATCTCTATGTGATCGCACCAATGAAGGGTTCGCCTGCTGATCAGGCGGGAGTTCGCGCCGGGGACATTATTGAGTACATCGATGGCAAAGCCACGCGCGATATCTCGCTCTACGACGCCAAACAACTCCTGAATGGCGCTGCTGGTTCGGAAGTGAAGTTGCGCATTCTTCGCGCCAATGCTCGCCCGCTCACGCTGACAGTGAAACGAAGCACGTTTCGAGCTCCAGCGGCTGAGGCCCGCATGGAAGCCGGGCGCATCGGCATTCTGCGTGTTAACAGTTTTGCATCGGGAGAAGCAGCCGATGCTCGCGCGCGTGTGCAGGATTTGATCAGACAAGGCGCGCAGAAGATGGTTGTAGATCTGCGCGGCACAGCGGGCGGCTCGATTGATGAGGCGGTAGCTGTGGCCAATCTATTCATTAAAGACGGAATGATTGCTCAGACCTCCGGGCGAGAAGGTAAGACGCTAAAGACATTCACGGCTGACTCGAAGGCTGCGATTTTTTCAGGCCCGGTTGTGGCCCTGATAGATTCCGGTACGGCGGGAGCCGCTGAAGTGGTCGCCTCTGCTTTGCTTGAACGTAATCGCGGTCAGGTTGTTGGCGAGAAGAGCTTTGGCGCCGGCGCTGAGCAACAGCTTTTTACTCTGCGCGGTGGTGACGGCTTACTTCTGACAACGGTGAAGTGGGCTTCAGCAAGCGGCAAGCCCTTCCTGGGAGAGGACCGCAGCCACTCAGGTGTAACACCGTCAGTTGAAGTGAAGCGTCCAGAACTCGCGGATGCCATTGATCCCGATGATCTCACTGGCAACGATGACGACGCAGCGGCCAAGCCAGGGCAGCCAACTGACAAACCCCAGGTAGCTCCGGAAGCAAATACGCCGAAGCCTTCGGTTGAAGACCTACAGATGAAGAAGGCGATCGAAATGCTGCGCGAAAACAAACCCGCCCAGCGGGCAGCTTAAGAAAAACGTGTCAGCGAGTCTGAACAAAAGGTCGGGGGAACTTCCCTGGCCTTTTTGTTTTGCCGCCAGCTAGGACAGGCATTCTTGCCCGTCCCTTCCTTCCTAAGATTTGAAACTTCCAAAATAGGACAGACAGGAATGTCTGTCCTGCCTAATCGTTCTATATAGAGTAAAACGACTCCATATCGGGTACATGCCGCACGTCCATCGTTGAAACTCATGTTGGGTTTGGGTTGTAAACTCATTGCATTTGGCGAAGGCGCTCAACAAAACCTGCATTCATCGTAGAATCGATACCTATTAATGACGATAAGCCCGACGAGGGTACAGTGCTTGCTGAAACACGAGTAGCTAATACTGCGAACACGTTTAAGCTGAAGGAGAATTAGAGCGATGATTATGACTAACAAATTACTGCCGGTAGCTTTGGTTGCTGCCTTAATAGGTGGTTCAGTGGGTGCCTTTGTAATGCACTCGAAAAACCAAACGGCTGCCGTACCGCAGACCGCGCAATCAACGACACAGGCCACTGACGCGCAGTATGCGCAGAACCAGGCAAACGCACCGGGCAAGGAACAGTTAATTCCAGCCGAGTTTAATTCGGCGCCTGAACAGAACGCCTATAAGTCGGGATTCGCCGATGGCTTCCGATCTTGTGAGTCTGGCGCGACAGCAAGCGTAGTTAACACCTCCGGCCTGCAGTCCAGCCAGCCTCGCATAGCCAACGCCGGCCGCAGCAACGCGAGTACGCGGCGCGTCTATTACGATTATCAGAAACCCAGGAGTCGGAGTTTTTGGCAGAAGCATCGTGACAAACTGACGGTGGCGATGGGTACCGGTGGCGGCGCCCTCATCGGCGGTCTGATTGGTGGCAAGAAGGGTGCTGCGATTGGCGCGCTTGGAGGCGCTGGCGGCTCTGCTTTGTACACCTATAAGATCCGCAAACGCAGTCGTCGTTACTAATGTTAATTAATACTAACTAGTCAACAAGGAAGAGTGCATTGGCATGAGAGCGAATCTCTTCATTGCATTAGGCACTCTGGTAGCAATCGGGTGGGCAGTTCCCAACGCGGGGACTGCCCCTTTCATTGTCAGCGCCGCTACCAGGGAAGCCCGCCGGGTCGCGCCACTGCCGCAGCCGGCAAGGTTTCGCATCCACAGGGACGGCGGCCTCTTATTAAGTACCTGGATTAACGGCCACGGTCCTTACGTCTTCGCCGTGGACACCGGCGCCGGCATGAACGTAATAACGCGGCGGGTCGCAGGCGACTCACAGTTGAGCTTGAGAAGGGTGAGTCCCATGACTGTGGGCGGTCTAACCACCGCCAGAACTACTTCCAATAGCGAGGCTGTTATCAATCAACTGGCTCTCGGGGATCGTGGCAACGTTCTTCCCGGGTCGAAAACGGCTCTGGTCGTTTCAGCTCTCGCCCCGGAGATCGATGGCGTTCTCGACCCCACCGACGTTTACTCGCCTTACGGTTATTCTATCGACATTCCCAACCAACGCATCGAGGCCATAGACACCACCGCCGGCGGCTTGCGGCGCGTTCCGCTAGCGGCCGAGGGCGCCGTCGTTCCCTGGTTGCGCTTCGGCGACAGCGGCCGACCGTTTGTGCGCCTCGGTGATGGACGATTAGCGTTGGTTGACACCGGCTCCGGCTTCGGCCTCGCCGTGAACGAGCGCGACGCGGTAATAGTTGGTAACCGCGGTCGGGAGCGCACGACCGAAGACTCTCGCGATATTGCCGGCGGCACTATCACTTCGAGGCGCGTCTCGCCAACTACGATAAGCATTGGGGAGCTTGTGCTGCGCCGCGTGCCAACTGACATCCTTTTCGGAGTTGAGGACGATGCGCCTGTGATTTTGGGGCGAGACGTTCTTTATCCTTTCAAGATCACTTTCGACCCGCAGAGACAGCTAATTGAGTTCGTTACTGCCGAGAAGAAGCAATCGGCCGCCTGGCCTTTCTAATATGTTTATGCAGCGTCACGCCAGCATCGTAATACTCGTCGTCGTAGCGCTCTTTGCTACTACGATGGTGATCACTGAAGCGCAGAGTTCTCAGTCGCAGGCGCAGCGCAGTCGGGTGGTGGGCACGAGATCTTCGACGCCACGCGAAAGTCCCACCCCACCGCGGCAGCCGTCGGAACCTGAGGCTGAAGTCATACGCGTTGAGACCAATCTCGTCAATACACTGTTCACCGCGGTCGACAAGGACCATCATTTCATTACGACGCTTCGCGCTGAGGACGTTCGCATCTTCGAGAGCGACGTCGCTCAGCCGGTTAGCCTCTTTGAACGAGAGACGGATCGGCCACTGTCCCTCGCCATCCTCGTTGACACGAGCGCATCGCAAGTAGGAGTACTGCCTGAGGAAAAACGCACGGCCCGCGTGTTCATCGATTCCGTCCTTAGGCCCAATGTGGATCGAGCTGCGGTGGTGTCATTTACGGGCACACCCAAAGTAGAGCAGGGGCTCACAAATGATCTCGCCAAGCTTCATAAAGGCATCGAACGCGTTAAGGTAGAGTTGCCGCCTGAAGTAGAAGAGACCGCTAGCGAAGCAGAGAAACATGCCAGAGATGAGGATCCGCGCGGCTACACCAGTATTTGGGACGCCACCTGGATGGCGATAGAGAATCTCTTGTCGAA
>JBGQJH010000099.1:0-7761 GCA_041498935.1 Pyrinomonadaceae bacterium
GACTGCGGCGAGGAGTGGCTCGAGTTTGACCCAGTCGCGGTTTCCGGTTCGCAATTCCGTTACGCGCCAACCGCTCTTATCGTTGAGCAGCCGCGCGTCCACCTTCACCAACGCTACCACCGTGGCGGACGCTTGCGAGGCCAGCGGTATTGGCATCGGGTCTACTTCCTGGATCCGGACCGCATCCGAAGGAACGTCCACGCCCAATAAACTCCCCAACAAACAACGCGCGCGCTTCACGCTTGGGTCAATTGCCGGCGCAGTTCTACCGGGCGGGTCGGGCGCCGTGCACGCGCCGGTGACCACCTGCGTCTTGAGTGCGTCGGCGATTAGATCAATCGCTTCCCAGCGATCCTGACGGGTTCTGATTTCCGCGACCCGCCAGCTTCCCTGCTGGTCCTGTGCAAACTTGAAAACGGTCCTGATCTCGGCCGACACTTCCGCCGCTGACGGGCTCGTCGCGGAGATTGTCTTCACCCGCACCGAGCCGTTCGTAAGTTCAAAACCAGCCATGCGCGTAATCGCCTTACGTGCCTGCTTCGAAGTTAAATCTGCTCGGACGCTTGCGGCGCAGAAGGTTATCAGCGTGCAGGCAAGCAAGGGAAACAACGAGGCGGTCCTGAGTTTCCCAGGGTTCATAGGATTAACCATTCCGTTGCAGGCGTAGCTGCCGTCCAAACTGCAGGCAAGATGCCTGCGCTCCCAGGTTTGCTCTCGAATCAGGCACCAGCTTTGCCGGTCAGCATCTGCAACATGATCTGCAGTTGCGCCGTCGTAAAAGGCTTGGGCAGGAAGACTACCGCGCCGGCCGAAAAGCTATCCGACGAAAGCTTTGGATCCTGCTCGGCGGTCATCATCATCACCGGAATATTCATAAGGCGCTTCTCAGTCTTCATGTAACGCACCAGTTCGGGCCCGGAGATGTGCGGCATGACCACGTCAAAGATTGCGGCGGTAAAGTCAGGATCGCTCTGCAAAATCTTGTAGGCCTCCCTACCATCGCGAGCCGAGACCACACCGTAGTTCTCTTTTTCCAGAATTGCCGAAATCAAACGCAGAATTGCCGGATCGTCGTCGGCAACCAGAATCCGCCGTTTTTCCTGGCTATCCGTGGCCGAAGGCCTTGTGTCCTCGTTCGTCATTTTATTTCTACACTTCCACTGTATGGCTGCTTTCACCGGCGCGACTTGATAGTTCGGCGGCGAGTTTGATTGCCGCGATCATGCTTGAATGCTCCGCGATTCCCTTGCCGGCAATATCAAATGCCGTCCCATGATCGACCGACGTGCGTATGAACGGCAGACCGAGAGTAACATTCACAGCCTCGCCAAACGAAAGACATTTTACGGGAATCATCGCTTGATCGTGATAACAGGCGACCACCGCGTCAAACTCTCCACGCGAGGCTCGCAAGAATACTGTGTCAGCAGAAAATGGGCCCCGGACATTGATGTCGTCTACCCGGCACGCTTCGATCGCCGGAGCAATTTCTGAAGCTTCTTCCATTCCGAACAATCCGCCCTCCCCGCCATGCGGGTTCAAAGCCGCCACTGCCAACCGCGGTCGTTCAATGCCCCACCGTTTCAACTCGCGATTCGTCAAGTTGATGGTTCGCATGATGCGATCCCGTTCCACCAGCCTTATCGCCTCAGCCAGCGGCACATGCGTCGAGATCAAGACGATGCGCAGGTTCGCGGCAACAAAAGCCATCGCATATTCTTCGCTGCCGGTAAGATGAGCAAGAAATTCAGTATGGCCGGGAAAGCTGTAACCACCCAGGAAAAGCGATCGTTTGTTGATTGGCGCCGTGGCGATAGCGTCCACGCTCCCCGCCGCGCACAACTCGACGGCCGCTTCTATATATCCGCCAGCGGCTTTTCCGGCCGCGCCTGATTCAATGCCCGGCTCAATGAAGCCGTTGATGTTGTCCAGATGAAAGATGATCGGTTCAGATAGTTGCTCGGGAATGGGTTCTCCCAGGCGCACGATGTCATAACCGGATTGCAGATCGAGCGTGCGGGCCGTATGGGCCAGCAACTGGGCATCGCCGATGATCACGGGAATGCAGGCGCGTCTGATCTCTTCTTCGGCCACTGCTTTCAAGACCACTTCCGGACCAATCCCCGCCGGATCGCCCATCGTGACAGCGATTCGCGGCAAGGATCGACGAAGGCGAGAACCCGAATGAGATGAGTTTTTGGCAAACTGCCTCATTAGTGGAGACTGGGCCGATAACTACCGGGGATGGGAAGGGAGTCAGGAAACCGAGGGACGCCGGTCTGCCTTTACTCCGCGGCTTCTTCGACGCGATCGTCGGCCTTGTACATGTATTTGACGTTTCTCTTGAGAAGCAGAAGGTTGGGCGCCGACTTGCGGTTGACCTTTAGCGCGCCGCGATCATACCACTCGATTGTGCCCTCGATCTCTTCGCCGTCAAGCAACACGATGACCATGGGCGTGTGCGCGTCGATCTGCTTCTTGTAGTAGAAGAGCTCGGCGTTGGTCTCCATCGGAGGCGGCGTTCGCTTGCGCACCTGAAGGGGTGCTTGTTGCGGAGCCCGCGCGGCCTCCCTGACGGAGTCTCTTCCGCCTTCCCTGCCTTCACCGCCATGCCCGCGATGGGGACTGCCGTTGGAACGCTCTCTGGGTTGAGGCAGCTCACGTGCTTTACCCTTCACCTCGGCAAGCGTGGTTCTGATGAGTTTGCGATTGCTCACTGGTTCTTTACCTCCAAAGAATTAAGACGGGTTCAAATTTAATCGCGCGACTCACCATTGGCGGGGACGGGCGAACGCGGATCACAGTACACTCGCAGGCTGCGGCCATTCGAAGAATGGGACGAAACTTTACCCGTAATGGAGAGCCCTGCAAGGAATGACGCTCATGCTACACAAGCGTGGCTCAAAAAGCAAAGGGGAAAATTGTTGTCAGGGACCGCAATTGCCAGTTCAAAGCGAAAGGAAGGCTGAATAAACAGGCCTTCCTTTCTAGTGCCTAAGCTTGGAATGTGCTAGTCGGCTTTCTTGCGAATGAATGTCGGCACATCGAGATCGTCAGCTCGCGCGTGCATCATCGGTCGCGGCAAATCGTCTGCGGAGCGTTGCACAAAACGAGGCGCACTTCCCGGCAGGCTCGACACCGCGGCAGCGGAAGCAACCGCTACGGCTTCCCGTCCAAACCCGGTTGCGATCACCGTGATCTTCATCTCGTCGCGCAGGTTCTCGTCGATCACTGCCCCGAAGATTATGTTTGCATCCTCGTCGGCGGCCTCGCGAATAATTGTGGACGCAATGTTCACTTCATAAAGCGTCAGGTCAGGTCCGCCGGTGATGTTGATGAGCACGCCCTTTGCTCCCTGAATGGTAGCTTCCTCGAGGAGCGGCGAGGAGATTGCCTGCTGCGTTGCCTCTATCGCTCGATTCTCTCCGCGCGCGCGACCGGCACCCATCAAAGCCATGCCCATTCCCTGCATGATCGATTTGACGTCAGCGAAGTCGAGATTAATCAGTCCCGGGACTGTAATCAGGTCGCTAATCCCCTGGACCGCCTGACGAAGAACGTCATCGGCTACTCCGAAGGAATCACCCAGGGAGGAATCTTTTTCGACAGTGTGCAACAGGCGCTCGTTTGGGATCGTGATAACCGTGTCCACACATTCGCGCAACTCCCGCAGTCCTTGTTCGGCCTGCTGCATCCGGCGACGTCCTTCGAAGTGAAAAGGCTTTGTCACCACTGCGACTGTCAACGCCTCCAGTTCGGTCGCGAGCGAAGCAATAATGGGCGCGCCGCCCGTACCAGTGCCGCCACCGAGGCCGGTCGTGACAAAGACCATGTCAGCGCCTTCGAGCACTTCGATGATCTTGTCGGTATCTTCAAGAGCCGCTTCGCGTCCAACCACAGGATTGGCGCCAGCGCCAAGTCCCTTCGTAAGCCTGCTGCCAAGCTGAATTTTTATTGGCGCTTTCGATCGCTTTAACGCCTGCAGATCGGTGTTCGCCACGAGGAATTCAATGCCCTCGATGCCGGCTTCGATCATGCGGTTAACGGCGTTGCCGCCGCCGCCGCCGATACCGATCACTTTGATACGCGCACCCAGCGGGTGCGGGTCGTCATCAATGAAAATATTAATGCCTCTATCCAAACGAGCGTCCTCTGCCATAGTCATTTCCTCTCTTCCGAAGCGGGAAGGCTTCCAGGGCTTCTTCCTTCTATGTTGGGTTGCTCGCGCCATGGGCATCGATATGTTGCGGACTATATCTTGTGTGACCGGGTCGAGAGCATACAACAACTTGTCAAAAAATACTACTGAAACGATTGCGAAATCTTGAAACAAAATGCGTGAGCTTCCCGGTCGATCCTCTTCGGCTCATAGCGGTGCGCAACTCGCTCGCCTGAGAACGACTCGCAACCAGCGCCAGTCCGGCAGCCGCGGCCCAGGCGGGACTCTGCACGTCTTCAATCAACCCACCAAACCGATCTCTCTCGGGGTAGCCAACGCGAACCGGAGCATCGAAAACCTGCTCCGCGATTTCAGTCATGCCGCTAAGCAACGCTCCGCCGCCGGCCAACACTACCCCGCTCGAGAGTTGTCTTTCCCAGCCGGCGTCTTTGATCTCGTCAGCGACATGCATCAAAACCTCTTCTGCGCGCGGCTGCAGAATGTCGCAAAGGATTTGCCGGGAAAGCTGACGGGGTGCGCGGCCGCCCACCGAAGGAACCTCTACCAGCTCGCTGCGCTGCATCTCGGTGAGCGAAGTGCTGCACGCGCAGCCCACCGTTCGTTTGATTTTTTCAGCGTCCGGGATCGGCGTGCGCAGCCCGAAAGCAATGTCGTTGGTGAAATGCGAGCCACCGAGCGGAAAGACGGCTGTGTGCTGCACCGCGCCACGCTGATAAATGACCAGTCCCGTGGTCTCGGCCCCCACATCCACCAGCGCCGCGCCAAATTCCTTGTCGTCTTCGGTCAACGACGCCTCCGCCGCGGCGAGTTGCTCCAGGACCATGTCGGCCACTATCAAACCGGCGCGATTTACTGCGTTAATTGCGTTTTGCCGGGCGGTGACGGGGCTGGTGACAATGTGAACTTTGACCGCGAGCCGCGCTCCGATCATGCCAACTGGATCGTTGATTCCGTCCTGGTCGTCAACGATGAACTCCTGCGGCAGGCGGTCGACTATTTCGCGCCCTGCCGGGAGCTGAATCGCACAGGCGGAATCGATGGCGCGTCGCACATCCTCGGCGTTGATCTCTCGATCGCGTCCAGACACGGCCACGATCGCCTGGCCATTGAGGCCGAGAATGTGCGAGCCCGCTAAATTGATCGTCACTTCTTCGGCTTGTATCCCGCTCATTCGCTCAGCTTCTTCAACCGCCTTCTTGATCGCATCCACTGCCGCATCAGGATTAACGATCACGCCCTTTCTCAGTCCGCGCGCCTCTGCTTCTCCGATCCCGACGATGTTTAGCAATCCACCTTCGCCGGGTTCGCAAGCTATACACGTCACCCTGCTCGTGCCTATGTCGAGACCGATTGTGTGCTGTGTGCGCTTGGCCATTTAGCAGTGCTCCCTAAGTGAAATCGTTTCCACGATCGCGGCCAGCGGTCATCGGTTGTGATCCGACTTCTTTGATTTGTCCGACTTTTTTTCCGCCGCCGGCGACTTTTCGCCGCGGTCTTTTCTTGTTTTGTTTTCCACCGTCCTGGTGTCGCCAGCACTTACTCTGTCGCGCGGCGCACCAGCCACCAAAACCCGATCAGTTTTCTTTTCGCTGTTCGGTTCGGTGGACGCACTGGAAACTTCCGCGCCATCGCTCGTGGTATGAACGCCGGAAGTCAGACCAACAATCGCTCTCTTGCCCTGGCTCAGATCGATGTAACTGATGAGCCCGCCGCGGGCAGTCTGTCGTTGGCTGTCCAGCACGTTCAGCGCGTCCTTTAGACGCTTGCCATGATCCTGAGAACCAAGCCGAACCTCTATTTGTGAATTGTCACCTGCCAACTGTGCGCGAACGTCACGAATGTCGATCAGATTTACTTCACTAACGCGTTCCGATAATCCAGCGGCGTCCCACTCCTGCTCCAACTCCATGAACTTTGCCACTCGCTCGCGGTTCTCTTTACGCGCGCCATCCGAATCATCTTCATTCAAGCCCCGCAGGAAGAACGGCGGCAGTTGATCCGTTGGTAACATCTCGCCAAGCAGTACCGCATCGTCGTCGACCCAGCGAAAGCGGCCTGACGACGTCCGCACAACTGCGCGAGGAACACGCTCGGTGATCCGCACGCGGATGCGGTCCGGCAACACTCGCGAAACAACAGCCGTCCTAATCCACGGCAAACGCTCAAGTCGCGCGTTGATGCCGTTAAGATCGGCTTTCCAGACACCGGTCTTCTCCACTTCTTTACGAACAATTGCCTGAACCTCATCCGCGGAAACTCGTGAAGTGCCCTGCACCTCGACGGTATGAACCTGAAAGAAACTTGCCGACGCCGCCGCGCGATAACCGGCAAAGATAAGAATCCCCACAACTATCGCCAGCGCGAGCTTGAGGATTGCCGGCACGTAACCAAGCATTGCGCGGAGTCGTGCTCCCAGCGCCTCGCCACCACTCTCACGCCGCGTCGGGCGCTGGCCGGCGACACCCGAACGGCGCTGACCGCCGATGCCGCTGCGGGCGCCAACTTTCTGTGCGATGACTTGTTCTCTCACGTCGCTTCCTTTCGCTTTAACTCGTCGTTCGTGTCCTCAGCCGCAGGCTTGTTCTGGGGTTCATTCGCCCGCCACAGTTCGATCTCATACTCAAGCTCAATTCCATGTTCGCGCTTCACGCGCTCACGAACTTCTTCGGCGAGAGCGAGCGCATCCTCGGCTCGCGCGCCTTCACCCTCGGTAACAATAAAATTCGCATGGACGGGTGAAACCCGCGCGCTGCCTCTTCTTGACCCCTTCATTCCCATCTCATCAATTATCTTGCCGGTCCCTACCGTCCCCTCCGGCGGGTTCTTGAAGAAGCATCCCGCGGAGCGTGATCCGTGTGGCTGCGTCGCCATCCGGCGCGACTTCGCATCTTCCATCCGCGCGCGAATCTTTTCCGGATCATCCGTGCTCAACCGCAGCGTCGCGCCGAGTAACAACTCGCCTTCCCTGAATGAGGTGTGACGATAGTTCCACTGCACATCGCTTCCCGGAATCTCGACTACCTGCCCGTCGCGCGCGACGCGCACTGTCTCGGTAACTGTCCCAATCTCATGACCGTACGCGCCCGCGTTCATCCAAAGCGCGCCCCCGACCGTGCCCGGGATTCCGCCCAGCCCTTCTATCCCCGAAAGTCCCTGACGCCCGGCATCGATACAAAGCCGCGGCAGCGAATACCCCGCCGGAACAGACACGCGCTCACCATTAAACTCGAGCTCACCTTTCAACTCTTTGAGACTCAACACTACATAGTGGTGATCGCCGTCGTCGGCGAGAATGTTGCTGCCCGAACCCAGCGCGCGCCAGCCAATTCCCGCCGTGTCCATTTCATGGACCAGGGCGGCGGCCTGTGCTTCCGTTTCGGGAGACAATACCCAATCAATAGCGCCGCCGACGCGCAGACTCGTTAACTCAGCAAACCGCTTGCCGCGTTCAGCGCGCACCCCGAGGCGCGTTGCGATCTGCTCCAGCGCCACGTCGCGTTCTCGGAAGTTATCTTGTTCGTTAGCTTCAGTCATAACTTGCAGCACAAACGCAACCTATCAAGCACTCCAGCCGGGCTGCC
>JBGQJH010000100.1:0-7729 GCA_041498935.1 Pyrinomonadaceae bacterium
CTCTGCTGGAGTATGGCGGTCAACTGCTCATCGTTGATTGCGCGCACGCGCTGCTGGAGTGGCTGCAGAAACTCGACCGTAACGTCCGCCAGCTCCTGCTTCAATTGAGCGTACCCTTTACCGGCAAAGTGATCCTCGATCTGCTCCGGTGTCTGCCCGGTCAACAGTTGAAAGATCGTTAGCAGGTTTGTAATTGCCGGTCGAGCTGCATCGAATCGTATTTCCGTTCCTGAATCCGTAACCGCGCGCTTAAACTTGCGCTGGATGCTGTCGGCATCGTCAAGCAATCGCACGCAGCCGCTCGCGTCGTCGTCTGATTTAGACATTTTGCTGGACGGATCGGACAACGACATGATGCGTGCGCCAACCTTCGGAATGTAGGCCTGGGGAACGCGAAACGTCTCGCCATAGTCGCGGTTAAATCGTATGGCCAAATCGCGCACTAGTTCAAGGTGTTGTTTCTGATCCTCACCAACGGGAACAAGGTCCGTCTGGTAAAGCAAAATGTCAGCAGCCATCAGCACCGGGTAATCAAACATTCCCACACCAACATTCTCACGCTGCTTTCGCGCCTTATCCTTGAATTGCGTCATCCGCTCCAGCTCGGACATGCGTGCGATGCAATTGAGAATCCAGGTCAGCTCGGCATGTGCGGCCACGTCTGATTGAATGAAGATAGTGGAAACGTTTGGATCAATTCCGACGGCCAGATAAATTCGGGCAAGTTCTCTGGCCGTCTCGGCAAGTAGTCTTGGATCCTGGCGCGTAGTGATCGCGTGAAGGTTAACGATGCAGAAGAAGCTTTCGTATTCATGTTGCAGCACTACCCAGTTGCGTAAAGCGCCCAGGTAGTTTCCGAGATGCACGTTGCCGGTCGGCTGTACGCCGCTAAAAATCCGCTTGGGCATTATTGTCTTATCCCGGAGGTACTAAATCGATCCGCTCTCTCACTTCAGTCCGAGTTCCAACAGATAATACACGAAGGTCAGGATCGGCCCCATGATCGCGCCAAAAAAACCAACGTAAATCAAGAGCAACAGGATGATGAAACCATATTGTTCCAGGGCCGCGAGTGCTGGCTGGGCACTGGCCGGAAGAAATGTTTCTAGAATCTTGCTGCCATCGAGTGGGGGGAAAGGCAGCAGGTTGAAGACAGCAAGCGAAATATTGATCGTTAAGAGCATCTCAAGAAATATGAGAACCGGCTCTTGCAACGACTCAGGAATATCCGCTAACCATCCCGTCATCAACAACACCTTAAAAATGATGAACGTACAAATGGCGATGAAAAGATTCGCCATGATTCCTGCCGCCGAAACCATGACGTTTGCCAGGTCCTTGTTGCGCCAACGCAACGGATTGACGGGAGTTGGTTTACCCCAGCCTATAAGGGGAATCCTTGCCACCGGTCCTCCGATACTCCCGAGCACAAAACCAACAATCGGGATAAGCAGCGTACCGATGGGGTCTATATGGGCCACGGGATTCAGCGTAATACGCCCCAACAGACGGGCCGTGTCATCGCCAAATCGGTTTGACATCCAGGCATGAGCTGCTTCGTGCGCCGAGATGGCAAGCAGCAGCACCACCATATAAATCACAAGTTGTGGGATTATTTGTGCGGTCACAGAGTGCTCGTTAGTAGTTGCGGTAAAAGGGAGACGGTAGCATCCCCCAAAATGAGTGTCAAAAAGTCAGTCTCTGGCTCAGTTAGTACAGGCAGTCTTTGTCTGTCACTTCCTTACGATGACAGGCAGGAATCCTGTCCTAATTCTAAACTAGCGCTCACAAAGTCAGGCTGAATATAGAGTCAGTTGAAGCTACTGCCAGGTCGCCAGTCGAACTGAACGCGAGCCCCACGAGATTCATTCCCGCCACAAACATCCGAGCGTCTTTTCCGTCAGGAGAGATGCGCACGATTCCTCGCCGTCCGCGCAGTGAAGCGGCAACATAAAGATTCCCGCTGTCGTCGAAGGCGAGTCCCTGCGGCCGTCCCAGACCCTTATAGAACACACCGGCTTCGCCATTTGCACCAACGCGCACCACGGAATCAAAACTGGCAACCGTGGGTCCGGCTACGTACAACGCCTCGTCGGGGCCAAACGCGAGATGATAGGCCGAGACGGAAGGTTCGAGTTGTGCCCACGCGATTTCTTCGCCAATGCCATTAACTTTGTAAATCGTTCCCGTGCGATCCCCTACATACATCGTGTCCGCCTGGTCAAACGCGATGCCGGTGGCGACCCCGAGATTTCTCGCAAAGGGCACAGCCTCCTTGAAAGGCGTGATGCGATACACGTTGCCATCCATGCGACTGCTAACGAACATCTGCCCGCTGCTATCGAAGGCAATGCCGGTGGGATTTGTGATGTCGCCAGAGAACTCCGTAACCTCACCGCTAAGATCAATGCGGAAAAGCGTAACGGGCAGTTGTTCACCGCGCGGCCCCGATCGAGTTACAAAAAGTGAGCCGTCATCCGGATCGAAAGCAGGATTGGCAACTGGATGAAGGTCCTCAGCCAGCCGCTTCGCCAGTACGACACTCGTCGCTTCACTCCGCCTTCCGCCACTTTCAAGGCTGACGTCAATAGGACCACCCTGCTTGATTTCGGGTACGATTGCCAGCACCCGCCTGGGAGACAAGGCGACGATGGGCGCGCGCTCATTGCCGAACCAAACGGCGCAGAGCGTCGGATCGCTGGTATCGAGACCTTCGCAGTCAATCGCCACCTCCCCTCCAGGTATGGCCAGCGGCGGATCAATGCGAATGATTTTTCCTTCTTTGCTCATTTATCTGTCTTGATAGCCGGCAATTGCGCAGCCAGTTTCGCAGTTCTCCTGCTTCATAAAAGCTTGTCATCATACGACGCGCCTTAGGTAGTGTCTAATTCGGGGGCTTTGAGGAATACAGAACCGGGAGCGGTAGCGACCGGATACTGGATTCAACGCGCAAACGGACTGGGTTTGCCTGTTGAAAACGAGACAGGAACGAGCCGGCTTGAGTGTAGCACCCGGTCGCTACCGCTCCCGGTTCTGTATTGAGTGGCCGCTCAGGCATCGAGGTAATGGCTCTCGCTTTCACACAAGCCTACGCCTCTCTCTTTCCTGTCGAGCAGTGCCTACTATGGTATAATCAGACCTCCAAAAGCGGCTTCCTACGATATTCGTCGAGTTTGTTTTTGAGACGTAGGAAAGCCAGTCAATGAAACTATTGTAATGCTCAAGCGACTAAGCCAAGCGATATCGCAGAGCAAAATCGAAAGTAATCTCCTGGCGTCGGAAACCCACTGCTCGCATCACTCCTCCTGTAATTTCAGCCCGGGAAACAATTTGCCTGATGAACGCTCCGGGAGTTTTCCACTTTCGGCTCGGGCAATAACAGACCGTGGGAACGGAGGGCGATAGCTATCAAGGACGTACTAGGAAACACTGCGGGCCTCAAGCCCAATCAACTTCGCCGCCTCGAAAAGCTCTACACCAGGCGGCTTGCTTCTCACCAAATCGTGACGCCCGAATTCGCGCGCCAGCTTGCTGAGCTGTCACACGAAACAAGGAGACAGATCGGCGCGCTTGTCGATCGCGGCGGCCACGTTGAATACGTCATGGTCGGTGATAACCGGCACATCGAACTTCCCGACTTCAAGCGCGTTCGTGTTGCCGTCGATCGTTTTCGTGGTCTTCGTTGCGTGCATACACATCTTCGCGGCGAAGGCTTGACTCAGGACGATCTCGCCGACCTCGCATTGCTGCGACTCGATTTGATGGTGGCGATCGATGTTAACCCCGACGATGGTTTTCCCGGACTCGTCCGCGCCGCGCACCTGTTGCCAATGGCCGCCATCGACCTGCAAACAGCAAACGACCATAAGGCTTATGCTTTCCTGCCGCCCAAAATGACTTCGCAAATCGATATCGACTTTCTTTCGCTGATTGAGTCCCTGGAAGACGAAATGGCCAGAAACCGGAGAGTCTCGCGGCAAGATGGACTCAAGGACCGCACTATCCTGGTCGGCGTTACGACCGGGCCGGTTGCGGACGCCGAAGAATCAATGGAGGAGTTGTATGAACTGGCAAGCTCCGCCGGAATCGTGGTGCAGGACAAGGTGATTCAAAGGCGGCAGGCAATCGATCCGCGAACGGTGCTTGGGCGCGGCAAGCTTGACGAGTTGCTCATTCGCTCGCTCCAGTTGGGCGCGGACATGCTGGTCTTTGATCGTGAGTTAACTCCGGCGCAAGTCAGGTCGCTTTCGGAAGCGACTGACTTGAAGATCATCGATCGTTCCCAACTCATTCTCGATATTTTCGCGCAGCGAGCACAGTCGAGCGAGGGCAAAATCCAGGTAGAGCTGGCCCAACTGAAATACCTCCTGCCGCGCTTGATTGCCGGACAGGATTCTGCATTCTCGCGGCTGGCGGGTGGCATTGGCGGTCGTGGTCCCGGTGAAACGAAACTCGAGATGGATCGTCGCCGCGTTCGCGATCGCATCAACCGCCTGGAAAAAGAGATCGAGACACAGCGGCTGCGGCGACACGAACGCCGGAAAGTGCGCACCAGGAATCAGCTTCCGGTAGTTTCAATTGTGGGCTACACCAATGCCGGCAAATCGACGCTCCTGAACGCGCTAACCAATAGCGACGTGCGCGTGGAACAGCGCATGTTTGCTACGCTCGATCCCACGTCGCGCCGGCTGCGACTGCCGCGGGAGCAGGAAGTAATCATTAATGACACCGTCGGTTTTATCCGCGCCTTGCCGCCGGGTCTTCTTTCCGCTTTTCGCGCCACGCTGGAAGAAATCGGCGATAGCCGGCTGCTCATCCATCTCGTGGACGTTGCTAACCCGCGCTGGTCACAGCAGATTCAATCGGTGGAGAGAATTCTGGAAGCACTTCATATCGCTCAGATTCCTTCAATCCTAACCTTGAATAAAGCGGACCTTCTGGACGTTGACACTTTGCAATCGATTTCCCGGCAGCTCGCTCAGAACGGCGAGCGCGAGGTCGTGTCTATATCCGCAACTGACAGACGAACGCTACCGCCGCTGCTCGAAAAAGTGGGACAGATGCTTTCGCAGGACCTGGGTTTGCCCGGCGGCGAGAAGGCTTTTGATACCAACCGCGTCTCGCGGATCGCATAAACCAAATGGGTCTTCGTCCTCGATTCACAACTCCGTTTGGCCGTGCGCGCGACACGGCGCTGGAATACGCCCTGCGTCCCTTCAGGGTATTCAAGCCGCGCACGCGTTTTCTTATCGAGTTCGGATTCCTGGTCGCAGTAACCACTCTGCTGCTCATCAGCAACTACTCGTCCGGCTCCTCACAGGACTACCGCGAAGGCGAGGTGATAAGAGGAAGCGTAGTCGCGCGCGGCGATATTACCGGCTTCGACATCGCTGAAACAGAAAGACGTCGCAATGCGGCACGGCAAGCTACTCGTCCGGTATTCAATTTCGATTCCAGTCGCGGCGAAACATCCGCGCGGAGTTTTCGTGCGGCCTGGGAAGATCTAAAGAACCAGGCTGAATCGAAGACGGGCAAACCTTTGAACTGGAGTGGTGACGGTGGGGCTGGCGTCGCGCGCGCGATTGCCTCCCATAACTTCAACGAAGAGGATTTGAGTCGGCTGGTAGCGCTGATTCGCGAGGTTGGCGATAAATATATTTATGACGATGCTGAAGCTGATCGCCTGAATCAGGAAATAGTGTTGGTTGATGTTCGCAATCCGTCCGGAGAAATGATTATGCCGGCGCCACGAACTCGCACGCTCTCGCAAAGCGCTGCGCGCCAGGAACTCGAACTCAAGGTCCTCAACCTCCCGGGCTGGTCTCAGGAACAAAGATCGGCTCTGGTTGCGGCAGTATTGCCTCTCATCCGGCCGAATGTGGTGCTTGACCAGACAGCTACCACGACAGCGCGTGAAGCGGAAGCCAATAAGATTCCGGCAGTAGCAGTCTCGCTCAAACGAAATCAGGTAATTGCGCGAGAAGGAGACACAGTCACAACGGCGATGCTCGCCCAGCTTGCCGCTATGAAGACCACGGGGCACGCGGGCCGGCCCTGGCGCAATTTGCTTGGTCTGTTAATGATCGTCTTTGCGGTTTATTGGGCGGTATGGAAGTTTACCGAACACCGAAGCGACGCATTTGTTTTGTCACTCTCGAAGACACGCGCGTTTGCTCTCGTTGGTTCCGCCATAGTAGTCGAGACCGCGTTGATGCGAGTCGGCTTCACGCTGGCGGATAGCGTGGCAAACGGCATGAAGACTGCCCCGTTCAATGATCCGACCTTTTGGAACTTTGCAATTCCTTTCGCAGCGGCCTCGCTGTTGGTCGTCATGCTGGTTGATACGCAGCTTGCGTTTCTTGCCGGGATTGTCACCGCATTATTTGCCGGCATGCTCGCGCCCACCGGAATACAGCAGTCGCTGTATGCGATGATTTCCTGTGCGGCAGCGGTTTACGGGATTGGCCACTATCGGGAGCGACAATCCGTCACGCTTGCCGGCTTGTTTGTCGGCATAGTAAATGCCGCGATGGCGATCGCGCTGCTGGCTTACGCCGAACAACCGTTCACGCTGAATACGATCCTGCTGGCAGGCGGTTGTGGTTTTCTGGGAGGCTTACTGACAGCGATTTTTGCTGCCGGCGGCTTGCCTATTAACGAATCGCTTTTCGGCATCTTAACCGACGTCAAACTGCTCGAGCTTTCGAATGCCGACCTGCCGGTGTTGGGCCAGTTGGCCTTGCGAGCGCCGGGGACAAACCAGCATTCGCATGCGGTGGGACAACTGGCGGAAGACGCCTGCCGGGCAGTAGGAGGAAATCCGTTGCTGGCGCGGATTGGAGCGCTCTATCACGACATCGGCAAGGTTGCGGCGCCTGAGTATTTCGTTGAAAACCAACAGGGCGAGAACCCTCACGATCACATGCGCCCTTCGCAAAGCGCCCGAATCATTATCAGCCACGTGACCTATGGCATGAAGCTGGCAAAGGAAATTAATCTGCCGAAGAAGATCGCCGACTTCATTCCCCAGCATCATGGCACGCGCACCTTGCATTTCTTTCTGCGCAAGGCGCAGAGCCAGGCAAAGCCCGGTGAAGTAATTGACGAGAAAGATTTCCGCTATCCGGGGCCGAAGCCGCGGTTCAAAGAAGCAGCGATAATGATGCTGGCGGATTCCTGCGAAGCCGCGGCTCGCTCGCTCGCCCGTCCCGATCCGGAGAACATACGCGCCATCGTTTTGAAGATCGTCGATGCTGTCATAAGCGATGGGCAACTCGACGAATGCGATCTGACGCTTCAGGAGATTACGACTATTCGGGAGGCAATGATCAGCGCCTTAACCGCCATCTACCACGCGCGCATCGACTATCCTGGTTTCAATCCTCCTAGGGTAACCGGACCATTATCCAAATTACCCGCAGGCGAACTCGACGGCGACGGCGAACGCGGGGTCGGCTACAGCAAAGCCTCTGACGTGCCCATCAACAAGGCCGGCGAAGTCGAAGACGAAGCTATCAGCCGCGAGGTCGCGAAACGGTAAGCGGCGAAGCTGGCGAGCTGAAAATCGGATACGGCGCGTAGTTTTCATTTAGCGGATTCAACTTGGAAGTGCAACAGATCGTTGTTTGAAAAACACTTCGTTTGGGGTCCGGTAACCAAGCGTCTTACGAGGCCGGTTGTTTAGTAAGTCTTCGACTTGTTGCAGGTCGCTGTCTGAGATCCTGGAGAA
>JBGQJH010000101.1:0-7698 GCA_041498935.1 Pyrinomonadaceae bacterium
CCCAGCCGAAAAGTTTTGCGCGTTTCGTCGGTAATCTCGCGGAGAAGAAGATAGTCTCGGGCGATGCGCGCTTCACCGCTTGACTCAAGCTGCTGCTCCCACCATTCGAGCGCCCACTTGTTAAGCTCAATTACCTCTTCGCTCTCATGCCGCCGCGCTTCAAAGCGACTGTCATCAATTAACTTCGGCAGAGGCACGCCTGACTTTTCAGCGACCAGCTTGATCGCTTCCGGAAAAGAGACGCGCTCCATCTCCATCACAAAATTGAAAACCGAGCCGCCCTTGTGGCAACCAAAACAATAGAAGATTTCTTTAGCGGGACTGACAGAAAACGACGGCGTCTTCTCCTTGTGGAACGGGCAACACGCCATCCAGTTTGCGCCCTTCTTCTTGAGCTGCACGTAGTCCTGGATGACGCGCACAATGTCCGCCTGGCGTTTGAGATCGTCGATGAATGTCTGTGGATAGCGCATCTGTGATCCGGTTATTGCCTCAATTCTACAACCGTCGCCCCAGTGCCGCCCTGATCCTGCGGCGCGGCCGTGAAGCGTGCGACGTGTGGATGATCTTTCAATAGCTCGGCTATCGCTCGTCGCAGTGCGCCAGTCCCGTGGCCGTGAATAATTCGAATCTGGGTCAGACTGGCCATCGCAGCTTCGTCGAGAAACTTGTCAACGGCATCAACCGCCTCGTCAGTCGTTTGTCCGATCACGTTTAGCTCGGAGCGCTCGTTTCCCCGCGTTGCCTTTGACTGAACTTCGGTGCCGCGTGACTCGCGCAGACTGGCAAACTTCTCCGTTCTAGCCTTCGCTGAAACAGCAAGCTCAACAAGTTCGAGATTCTCGAGCTTCTCCCTGAAACGCAGAGACTTCACGCGCACTTCCGCTTCGTCCCCTTTGAGACTATCCACAATCCCGATCGATCCAAACGAACGAAGCTTCACCGAATCGCCGACCACAATCTCGCGAACTTCAACCCGCGTATATTCCTCGCCTGCGAGCGTGCTTTCTTCAAACTCCTTCTCTTTTTTAACGACCTGCCCATCACGCACGACCCGCACCCCCCGCCCGCTCGTGCTCGCAGGAGCCGACGACAGCGATTCCCGTTTGCCTCCCACACTCGTCGCGAGTTGTGCCTCGCGTTTCAGTTCGGCCACCCGACGTTGAGCTTCCCGCTCAACCTTCAGGCGTTCCGAGCGATCCTGGATGGTGGCGATAAGCTCGCGTGATCGCTTTTCAAATTCGCGGATGGTTGTGTCCAGGGATTTTTGAAACAAGGCCTGTCGCTCGCGTTCCTGCCGTTCGGCTTTCTTGTCGAGTGAGGCAAACTTCTCAGCCACGGCGGCGCGTTCTTCTTCAAGGGCTGCGCGCAAGCTCGCGGCCTCTTCCGATTCACGCTTGATTCGCCGCAGATATTCCGAAGCCTGTCGCGAGGAATCCTTGACCGCCTCAAAGGCTACGTCAATCACCTTGTCAGGGATACCAAAGCGCCGCGCGATCTCAAGTCCGGAAGACGAGCCCGCCACGCCGACAATCAGCCGGTAAGTTGGCTGCAACGTCTTATCATCAAACTCAACACTGGCGTTGAGCACGCCTGCTTCGTTTGCGGCATACATCTTCAAGCCGCTGTAATGCGTGGTCGCCATCACCTGCGCATCGCAAGCTTTGCGGAAGTGATCGACCACGGCCACGCCCAGGGCCGAACCCTCCTCGGGATCGGTGCCGGTTCCAACCTCGTCGAGCAGAACCAACGCGGGAGCTTTGCACAACTCGATCATGTGCGAGATGTTTGCGACGTGCGAAGTGAAGGTGGAAAGATTTGCGGCCAGCGATTGATGGTCGCCAATGTCAGCGAGCACCGAGGTATAGAAGGGAATCCTTGCTTCGCGAGCCGGAACCGGCACACCGGAGAGAGCCATCAGCGCCAGCAGTCCGGCAGTCTTGAGAACGACCGTCTTGCCACCGGCGTTGGCGCCCGAGATGACCATCGTATTGTGTTGCTCGTCGAGGGAAAATGAAACGGGCACAACCGAGCCACCGGACGTGCGCAGGTTTTCTTCGAGGAGCGGGTGGCGGGCTTCGGTTAATTCAAGCGCGCCTGCCACAGCGGCTTTGCCGCCCTCCAGTGCGGAAAGGCTCTGTCTTTCCGGCGCGCCTCCTTTTCTGGCGTCGAGGCTACGCCTCGCCGCGGCAGACAGGATGTCTGCGCTCCCAGCATCAATCTGCGGGATCACGCAATTAAACTTCTGATGAAACACTGCCTTGGCGTTGATGAAGTCGAGTTCAGCAACTGCTTCAGCCGCCAATTCAATAGCCGGCAACTGCGCGCGCAGCTCTTCAGTCAACCCGAATAAAATTTTGAAGATTTCGCGAGCTTCCGCTTCATGAAGTGCCTGCAACTCGTTATTCGCGTCAATTGTTTCCAGCGGCTCTACAAAAGCGGTGGCGCCAGACGAAGAATAACCATGCGCCACGCCGTTGATACGTGCGCGGTGATCGGCTTTGACGAGGATCACGAATCGATCGTTGCGAATAGTGACCAACTCGTCCTGGATCGCCTCGCCCGACTTGCGCATCAGGTTTTCCAGCGTGCGGGTAATGCGTGAGCGCAACCCCGTGATCTCGTGACGGATGCGTGCCAGCTCAGGACTGGCGCGATCATCTAGTTCGCCGGTTGGCAGAATCTTGTTTGCGATACGAGCACTGAGACGGCTCAACTCAGCCGGAAGACTTTCCACCAAACCCCACAGCACCGGCGAGGCGTCGCGCTCGGCGAGAATTGACGCGCGCGCAGACATTGCCTGATCGCACAACGACCTGATTTCAAGAATTGCGTTTGGTTCTAAGGTAGCACCTTCCACTTTTAACAGCGCAAGCTTCTCGCCCGGATCGCCAAGCTCGCTGAACGTCCAGGCGCTGCCCCTTTTTCTTAGGTCGACACACTCCGCTACGGCCGCAAGCTGTTTCTCCAGCTCCGCAATGCCTTCCAAAGGCCGCAGCATATCCACGCGCGCTTGCCCCATGGGAGTTTGCGCGCCGCGCCGAATCAAAGCCAGCAGCTCGTCGTATTCAAGAATGGTGAAAGCCTGTTCGTGCATCGTGACAGTGGACAGTGATGAGTTATGAGTCAACCAAAGAAAGCGCGGCTCGCTGACTCCAAAAACTCCTTAATTGTTTTTTCCGTTTCGATTCTAGCATTCAGGAAACATTTCCACATTCATCCGGGGCGGTAGCCCGCGCGTCAGCAAGGGCGTCTAACAACTCGCTGAAATCTGCGCCCGCCCTGACCGTCCTACCCCAACCAGGCCGGCCGGTTGGGGGCCGGGGTCGGGCTACTGCCCCGGAACTTTAGGGCTTTTTTTGGAGGTTTAGAAACGACGCCGGCGACGCTCGCGTCCCTGGATCGCGGTTGGGAAAAGTCGCTTCGGATTGAGAATGTTTATCTCTGCGCCTTCGCGGTGCAAAACTCCGAGAACAAATGTTCCCGCACTTTCTCCGATCGCATCGAGCTCAGCATCCGCAAGCTGGATGGTTTCGCCCAATGCATCTACCGCGAGGGCGAGTTGCTCATCGCCGCGCAGGGCGATGAGGTGTTGAGCCGGGGCGTCAGCTGAGGGAGCTTCGCCAAGCGGTAATCTTGCGAGGTCCAGAACCGTTAACATGCGGCCCTGGATACTAACTACGCCGAGCACCGATTTGGGCGCCTGGGGTAACGGCGTCGGTTCTCGCCATGCCGCGATCGTCGCGATGTCGTCGGCGAAGATACCAAACTGGAGCTGCCCAGCTCGCAGGAGTTGCAGCGTGCGGACAACAGGTTCGGAGTTTCCGCCATCGATGGATTGGCGCTGGTTCTGGATCGTGTCGTTGTTCATGGGCCGACCAGATTACGAAAATCTCCGCGCTATTCTAACGCACTCAACTTGATGGCACCTATGAAACCTCGCCCACTTGTGGCGACTTTCAGCCTGCGCGGATAGAATGGTCTTGAATATTAAGTTGCAGCCACGACTCCGAAATCACTCCGTGCCAGATGGGACGCGCGGCGGAAAGGCTTCTCTCTATGGATGAATTCGACCGTTACCGGGCGGACATGAATGAAAAGTTGCTCGGCAGCAATCATCTCGGCATCAAGCGTTTTTTCGCGCTCGACACGCAGGCCTACGAAGACGGCGCGCTCGACAAGCGCACCAAAGAGCTCCTCGGTTTGGTCGCTTCAATAGTGCTTCGCTGTGACGATTGCATTACCTATCACATCAAGCAGAGTGTAGCCGCGGGAGTTACCAGGCCCGAGTTCCTCGATGCGTTTAATGTCGCGCTGGTGGTCGGAGGCTCGATAACAATTCCGCACCTCCGTCGCGCGATCGGTCGTCTCGACCAGACGCTGGGCGAAGAGATCGATGAAGCAACGCCGCACCAGCACGACTAGAACTGCAACCCTACGCTGCCCAGTGCCATCTTAAGACGACCGAAGCCTCGTATATCCACTGCTTTGAAAAGTAACAAATACATCAGTCGCCTAATCTCGCTCGTCTGGATCGTTGCCGTCGCGGCCACTTCCTTTCTCTCCCATTCGTCTAATTCAAACTCGATGAGAGGTTCTACCATGTCCGCTCAGGAAAAAACTCGCGTTCGCGCGCCGGAGTTGACCGGTGGCCGTGGCTGGCTGAACACCGACAAGCCACTCACGCTCGCTGCGCTCAAAGGCAAAGTTGTGCTCCTCGACTTCTGGACCTACGGCTGCATCAACTGCATTCATATCATTCCCGATCTCAAACGGCTCGAACATAAATATGCAAACCAGCTTGTGGTCATCGGCATTCACTCCGCGAAGTTTGAAAATGAGAAGGACACGGAAAATATTCGGCGCATCATCCTGCGTTATGAGTTGGAGCATCCGGTTTACAACGACGCGGAATTCAAGGTTTGGCAAAGTTACGGGGTCCGTGCCTGGCCCACGCAGGTTTTGATCGACCCGGCCGGGTATGTAATCGGCGCTGTATCAGGCGAAGGGAACTACGATCTCATCGATCAAGTAGTTGCCAAAGTCGTTGCTGAGTTTCGCAAACGCGGTGAAATGAATGAAGAACCGCTGAAGCTCACACTCGAGCGCGCGAAAGTTGGCGACCTGCCGTTAGCATTTCCCGGAAAGATTCTCGCCGACGCGAAAGGTGATCGCCTTTTTATCGCTGATTCAAATCATAACCGCATCGTCGTAACCAAACTTGACGGGTCGCTAATCGAGACTATCGGGACGGGCGCTGCGGGCGCGGCTGACGGAGCGTTTGCTAAGGCAAGTTTCTATCGGCCCCAGGGAATGGCGCTTGACGGTGACAGTCTCTACGTGGCGGATACTGAAAACCACTTGATTCGCCGCGTGGACCTGAAGGCGAAGACGGTCCAGACTGTGGCCGGAACCGGGCAACAAGCGCGCGACTATTTCAAACAGGGGCCGGCGCTCACGATTGAGTTGAGTTCGCCCTGGGATTTGCAACTCGTTGGCCGGCAGCTTTACATCACCATGGCCGGTACGCATCAAATTTGGAAGCTGGATCTCTTAAGCCACGAGGTCTCGACTTTCGCCGGCTCTGGCCGGGAAGCGCGACAGGACGGGCCGCTGCTCGAAGCCGGCTTCGCACAACCTTCGGGCATTACCGCCGATGGCCAGAAGCTCTACATAGCCGATAGCGAGTCGAATATTATCAGGGTGATCGACATAGCGAGCGGGCAGGTCGAAACTCTGGTTGGCGGCGATCTGTTTGACTTCGGTGACGTCGATGGCGTGGGCGATGACGTGCGTTTACAGCATCCGCTGGGCGTGTTTGCGCTCGACCACGAAATACTGATCGCCGATACCTACAATCACAAGATCAGAGAACTCGATCCGAAAGCCCGCACGGTGACAACGTTTCTTGGCAGCGGAAAACCGGGCCAGTCTGACGGCGCCGTCCCGTCATTCTACGAACCCGGCGGGCTCAGCGTGGCCGCCGGTAAACTCTACATCGCCGATACAAACAACCATGCCGTGCGAGTGGTGGATGTGGAGACTAAACGAACCTCCACTCTCAACATCAAGGGACTTCAGCCACCTCTTCAAGACAGCAGCGCTAACTTAGAGTCAACTGAAAGCGGTCCGAATGCGGAAGAGATCAAGCTCGCGCCGCAATCGTTGCGCGCCGGCGGCGATGCAGCACTGGTGGCCCACATCGAGTTGCCTAAGGGTTTCCATCTCAATCCAACCGCCCCGCAGCGTTACCGGGTTTCGGTTGAGAGCGGCCCGCAGCAACTCGGGTTGCTGTCTGAAACTGAACCTGGCGCAATCGGGCATGACCAAGTCGTCAGTCAGTCTCTCAAGAATCTCCAACTGCCGTTGCGTATTCTTGTTCGGACTTTTGAGCCGGGCAAGGCTGAACTTCGCGTGCAGCTCACGCTCTTTTATTGTCGCGAAGACAACACCGGCACCTGCCGCATCAAGACGCTCGTGTGGCGCGTGCCCGTGGAAGTTACTAACGATGCGAGTGCGCTAGGCGAGATCAGAGTTCAAGGTAAGGTCACCATCGAATAGCGCTGGACATTGTCCTTGCGGCTTGCCGCCTTCCGTGCGGAAAGGCTGAGCCTTTCCGGTAAGCGCCTAAATTCTATATTGAGGCTGCGACTCAAGAACTAAGGCGTAGCCTCGAAAAATTAAGAACGGACGGAAAGCCGCAGACTTTCCGCACGGAGAGCGGCAAAGCCGCAAGATCTGTCGCGAGGACAAACGAAGACGAACAGGCATGACTCTAAGTCACCGCTTCGCTTGCTCCTGATGCCCGAGGCGAGTACCATCAGTCTTCCCCCAATTTAATCTGAGGAGTGAAAGCCGTGGCTGACCAAACAGGAACAAAAGCCGTGACCGATAAACCGTTTCTTACTGACATCAAGACATTGCGCGAGCGCGCCCGCCAACATATCGAGCAAGGCGCCATCACCGAAGGCTACAAGGCTGACCGCGATACGGTGGTCAAGCTCTTGAACGAAGCGCTGGCCACCGAGATTGTTTGCGTGTTGCGCTATAAACGGCACTACTTCATGGCTACCGGCATCTACGCGGATGGTGTCGCAGCCGAATTTCTACAGCACGCCAACGAAGAACAAGGACACGCTGACTTGATCGCTCAACGCATTGTGCAGTTGGGCGGCGAGCCAAACTTCAATCCCGACGGCTTAACAACGAGAAGCCATGCGGAATATGTCGAGGGCGACACGCTGATAGATATGATCAAAGAAGACCTGGTCGCCGAACGCGTCGCTATTGACAGCTATCGCGAAATGATCAATTACGTCAACACCGACGACTCGACGACGCGGCGCATGCTCGAGGGGATTCTGGCGATGGAAGAAGAACACGCCGACGACCTGGTCAGCCTGCTGGAAAAGATTGGCACCTAGCTTGCTGTCCGCCACTGTTTCGGGTCGCCTACCACGGCCGCGAAATTAGCGATCTTAATAATCGGAATCGCGCGCCTTTATCGTCAATGTAAGACCGTTCAAGTGATCTCAACGCTTGACGTTGTAAATACCGGAGAAAAATAGGTTCAGCACCGAATAGTTAGGACCCTCGCCGTTTACTTTCTCACTCAAAGTCAGCTCCCCGAGTGACAAGCTGCTAGGCGTGCTGATCATTCATCACTGAAGGAGACTCTCATGCCAAACCAAAGCAATC
>JBGQJH010000102.1:0-7670 GCA_041498935.1 Pyrinomonadaceae bacterium
AGCAGCTCTACGTCGATCCCGCATGTCCCGAGCAGGTCACGCAGACTCTGAAAGAGCGCGGCGTGTTACAAGGCTTCGAGTTTGAAGCTTATCGCAAAGATAGAGAAAAGATCTGGTTATCTCTAAACATCCGCGTAGTTCGCGATGAAACCGGCGCTGAGATTTGCCGGGAAGGAACCATCGAAGACATCACCGAGCGCAAGCGGGCCGAGGCTGAGCGGCTAGTCATATTTGAGATCATTCAGGGCGTCATAACTACCCGTAATCTTGATGAGTTGCTTAACCTCATCCACAACTCAATCAGCGAGATCATTCCCGCCGAAAACTGCTATGTTGCGCTTTATGATAAAAAGACCGGCTTGCTTCATCTGCCGCTCTGCCGTGACAAATACGATCCCATCGCATCTTCGATGAAACTAGGAAAGGGTCTAACTGCCTACGTCTTTCGCGAGGGGTATTCAATGCTGATGACTCAACCCGCGATTCGCCAGCTCATCGCAAAAGGTGACGTTGAATTAGTCGGCACTCTCCCAGCCGTATGGCTAGGAGTCCCCCTCAAGACTGCCACTGAGACCGTCGGCGTGCTGGTTGTGCAGCACTACGAGGATAGTCAGGCTTATAGCCAGCGCGACATTGAATTCCTAACTTCGGTGGGCGGCCAAATTGCGCTAGCCATTGAGCGCAAGCGTGGGGAAGAAGCGTTGCAGGAGACGGTCAGGAGCAAAGCTGAATCGCTCGCCCTGCTCGACACGATTCTCTCTACCGCGCCTATCGGATTCGCCTTCCACAGTCGCGATTTGGCTTATCAGCGTATCAATGAATCGCTCGCTGCTATCAACGGTCTGCCCGTAGAGCAGCACCTGGGAAAAACTTTGCGCGAGGTGTTGCCTGACATGTCCGTGGTTTTGGAACCACTACTCCAGCGCGTGATTGACACCGGAGAACCGATCCTTGACCTTGAAATAAGCGGTGAGACACCGGCGGATTTGTCCCATCAACACCATTGGCTGGTAAGTTTTTATCCGGTGCGGATGCAGGGAGGCGAGTTGCTTGGCGTGGGAGTTCTGGTTTCAGAGATTACCGAGCGCAAACGCGCTGAGGAGGAACTGCGAGAGAGCGAAGAGAGATACCGCCTCCTTTTTGAAAGCAATCCGCAACCAATGTGGGTTTACGATCTGGAGACGCTCGCCTTCCTCGCTGTTAACGAATCAGCCGTGCAACACTACGGTTATTCACGGGACGACTTCCTCGCCATGACGATCAAAGACATTCGTCCCGTCGAAGACCTACCAGCTCTTTACGATTCCGTGGCCAGGCATACGGACGGAGTTGATGCGGCGGGCGTGTGGAGACACCGCAAAAAAGACGGCGCCATTATTGAAGTAGAAATCACTTCTCACTTGTTAGTTTTTGACGATCGGCGAGCTGAACTTATTCTCACCAATGACATTACCGAACGCAATCGTCTGAAAGCCGCCCTATTGACGAGCGAAGACCAGCTCCGCCAATCGCAAAAGCTGGAGGCGATTGGCCAGTTGGCCGGCGGCGTCGCGCACGACTTCAATAACCTGCTTACCGCGATCAATGGTTATAGCAGTTTGGCCCTCCAGCGTCTGGACGACAATCACCCGATCAAAGGTTATCTCGAGGAGATCAAGAAGGCCGGGGACCGCGCCGCAAACTTGACGCGACAGTTACTCGCCTTTGGACGCAAGCAAATGCTACAGCCACTGGCGCTGAACCTGAATGACGTGGTTGCGGACATGAACAAGATGTTGCGTCGCCTGATCGGAGAGGACATTAAGCTCACGGCGAAATTCGATCCGGCGCTAAAAAAGACCAAGGCGGATCCGGGGCAGATCGAGCAGGTCCTCGTTAACCTGGTCGTCAATGCCCGAGACGCAATGCCAAAGGGCGGCAACCTCACGATTGAAACGGCTAACACGGATGTGGATCGCGAATATGCCAGCAAGCACTTCGGCGTCAAACCGGGAAGCTATGTAATGCTGGCGGTAAGCGATACCGGCACCGGCATGGACGAGGGAACCAAAGCGCGAATCTTCGAACCGTTTTTTACTACTAAAGAAAAAGGCAAAGGAACAGGTCTCGGCTTGTCTACTGTTTACGGCATCGTGAAGCAGAGCGGTGGAAACATTTGGGTTTACAGCGAACCGGGGCGGGGAACTTCATTCAAGGTTTACCTGCCACAGTTTGAAGCTGCGACCAAACCAACTGAGAAGCCAACCCTCGAAGCCGCGGCGCCGGGCGGCTCGGAAACGATCTTGCTGGTCGAAGATGAAGACGTGGTGCGTGGGTTGGCGCGGAAGATTCTGGAGCAGGCCGGCTACAAGGTGCTCGACGCCAGGGGCGGTGAAGAAGCACTGCGTCTGTGTCAGGGGCACACTGAGCCGATTCATCTTCTCCTTACCGACGTGGTGATGCCGGAAACCAGTGGAAAAGAAATTGCAGAACGTCTGACGATCCTGCGCCCGGCAACGCGCGTGCTTTTTATGTCGGGATACACGGACGAAGCAATCGTGCACCACGGTATCCTCGATTCCAATGTGGAATTTATTCAGAAACCATTCACTCCCATTGCGCTCGCTAAGAGAGTTCGCGAGGTTCTGGATCTTAAGAGCGGCGGCAACGGAAAGAGTTAGCCGCTTCACTGATCGTAGACAACTATGGCGGAGAATTCTCAGGAGCGACCCATGGTTCTGATCGTTGATGATGACGAACAGATTCGGAATCTGCTGAGAGAGTTATTGTGCGCGGATCACGAGTGTGTGGTTGCCGGTTCGGTCGACGAAGCTCTCGCCATCTTGCAGACAGTAAGTTTTGACCTGGTGCTTAGCGACATCAACCTCGGCCCGGGTAGTGGTTTGAGTCTGGTTCCTCGCATTCTCGAGCTAGCGCCGGAAACCGTCGTGATCATGATTAGCGGACAGCAGGCGATTGAATCGGCCATCGAAGCGATGCGCGTCGGCGCCTTTGATTACATCACCAAGCCGCTTGACGTTCGCCACGTTCACGCGGCCGTCCGCCGCGCGCTCAGTCATCACAAACTGCTGGCAGAAAAACGGCAATATGAGAACCATCTGGAGGAACTGGTACAGCGGCGCACGGCTGAAATTGAGCATCTCGCCTATCACGATCGTCTGACTGATCTGCCGAATCGGGTTCTCTTTGCGGATCGTTCGGCGCAGGCAATTGCGATTGCGCACCGCGAGCAACACGTGCTCGCGGTGCTGCTGGTTTCGCTCGATCGTCTCAAGAAGGTTACGGACACGCTCGGCCACGCAGCCGGAGATGTTGTCCTGAGCGAGGCTGCGGTCCGTCTGCGAAGCTGCATCGGCGATGGCGACACCGTGGCGCGTTTTGAAGGCGGTGAGTTTGCCCTGTTATTAACGCACCTCAATCAGGCTGGCGACGCAGCGGAAGCTTCCCTGGCGATCAGCGAGGCTTTGAAACCACCCTTTCGCCTGGGCGAGCAGGATGTCTATATGACCGCCAGCATCGGCATCAGCCTTTTTCCTTCCAACGGTGAAAACAGCGCGACCATCTTGAAGAATGCAGGGGCGGCGCTTCGTCGAGCCCAGAAAAGGGGCGGTAACAACTATCAGTTTTACGCTGCCGACATGAACGCGCTGGCGGTAAAGCGTCTGGCGCTGGAAACCAGCCTGCGCCGCGCCGTCGAAAACGACGAATTCATCGTCCACTACCAGCCCGTTATGAATCTCGCAACGGATGCGATCGTTGGCGCTGAGGCGCTGGTTCGCTGGCATCATCCGGAACTTGGCATACTGCCGCCGGCAAAGTTCATCGGCCTGGCTGAAGAAACCGGATTGATTCTTGAAATTGGCGAAACGGTGCTGCGCCGGGCTTGCCGGCAAACGCGCGCGTGGGAAGACGGCGGATACGGTCGCCTGCGCATTGCAGTCAATATTTCGGCGCTTCATTTTCAGCAGCGGAAGTTTCTGGAACGGATTGTAGAGATACTTGGCGAAACCACCCTCGATCCGCATCGACTCGAATTGGAGTTGACCGAAACTTCAATCATGGAAAATGCGGAAGCGGCGGCGGAGCTTCTGCGCCAACTCCGAACGTTGGGCGTGCGCGTGGCGATCGATGATTTCGGCACCGGTTACTCTTCGCTCAGTTATCTGAAGCGACTGCCAATCGACACGGTGAAACTGGATCGGTCTTTTGTTAACGGCGCAACCACCGATCCAAATGACGCCGCGCTGGTAATGGCGATTATTACTCTGGCGCACAACCTGAAGCTGAAAGTAGTAGCGGAAGGCGTGGAGACCGAGGAGCAGAAGACTTTTCTGCGGCTCCTGCGGTGCGACGAAGGTCAAGGCTACCTGTTGGGCAAGCCTATGCCGCCCGATGTTTTTGCAGCGACTTTGGCAAGCGATCCGCAGCGCCGGCAAAAACTCTTGTTGAGCTGTTCTCTTAGGGATCGTAATGTTGTGTTGAGCGCGGTAAACGAATAACGTTCGGCAAAAAAATATTCAACCACAGAGGGTAGTTGCTAACACATGAACGCAAACTTTCAGGCACTGGTAATCGATGACGAACCGCAGATGCGGAAATTTGTCAGCGAGGTATTGCGCGGCGAAGGTTGGGAGTTGACCGAAGCTGCCTCTGCCGAGCAAGCGTTCGAGTTGATTCGCGAACGCGAATGGTCGGTTGTTTTCTGCGATGTGATACTGGGGGAGGCCGACGGTTTCAGTGTGCTCAAACGCTTCAAAGAGGAACAGCCAGGAGCCAAGGTCGTGTTAATGACGGGCGATGGCAATGCGTCTGGAGCGTTGGATGCGACCTCCTTTGGGGCGTACGACTACTTGCTCAAACCATTTGGTCCGGAGGAACTGCAATCACTCTCTCGAGCGCTGCGCGAGCAGTTGCCAAGCCGCGTGCCGCGGCGCTTGCGCACGCTCTACGGAACTTCAGGCTATCAGGCCGATGTAGGTCTGCTGGGAAGAAGCGAAGCTTTTATTGGCGTGATGAAACAGGTGGGCCGCGTGGCCGCCACCAATCTGCCGGTGCTGTTGACGGGCGAGTCCGGCACCGGAAAGGAAGTCGTCGCCTCGTCGTTACACAGTCACAGTAGTCGAGCAGAGCAGCCGTTTGTCGCTGTCAACTGCGGGGCCATATCGGCTGACCTGATCGAATCAGAGTTGTTCGGTCACGTTAAGGGCTCGTTTACCGGGGCCGACCGCGACCGGAGAGGACTTTGGGAAGAGGCGGATAAGGGGACCGTCTTTCTTGACGAAATAACCGAAACAACGCCAGCCTTCCAGGTGAAACTGTTACGCGCGTTGCAGCAAGGCGAGATTCGGCGCGTAGGTTCTAATCACACCCAACGCGTGGATGTGCGCGTTATTGCCGCCAGCAACCGCAATGTCGAAGAAGAAGTAGCTGCCGGCAGATTTCGCAAAGATCTTTTCTATCGCTTGAATGCTGTCTCAATTGTTCTGCCGCCATTGCGTCAACGTAAAGAGGACATCCTGCTGTTGGCGAAAAGTTTTGCCGAGCGCGTTTATTCCCTGAGTCCGGAGGTGAAGTTTTCTCTGGAAGCGCTGGAACTGTTGGAACAGTACACCTGGCCCGGCAACATTCGTGAATTGGAAAATGCGGTCGTGCGGGCGACAGCGATCTGCGATGGCGTCATCCATGTGAAAGATCTGCCCGAGCGCGTACAAAAGTTCAGGACGCAACCGGCAGAAGATTCCACGCCGGCGAATGGCAACGGGGACGCCGTTGCCTTACCGCCCTCCGTGGTCGCGGAATGGTCTTCGCTGGCAACGATCGAAGGACGCTACGTTGAGAAAATGCTGGCCCATACCGGCGGGAATAAACAAGCAGCCGCACGACTCCTGGATGTAGATCGCAAGACACTCGATCGCATGATCAAGCGACATAACATTTCAGTCGAAAGGGTTGCCAGATTTCCTTCCCACGCCGCCTAGCCTCTCGTTGACCGCACTCCTGACAAACGAGTCAGGATCGATCCCACTCCCGAACCACACTCCCGTAGCACGCTTGTGATCAGAACCGGGAGCAGTAGCGACCGGGTGGGTTCTGATGTAACTCGTGTGTGGCTGCGCGCGTTGACTCTTGCTCTGGCACAACGGGTGCACTCCTGACCTACAAGAGCGCGAATTGCGCTTGATTCAACTGGAAACGGGCGAGAGTCCCAGGCTTTCTACCCCAAACCGCCAGTTTGCCCCAAGCGCTACTTCTTCAATCAATATCAACCGAGAGTTCGGTAGTGTCTTAGTTTGGGGTTTTCTCTGTGCAACCTTTGTGTCCTGCGGTGTCTCTGTGGTGAATAAACGCCCGACAACCACTCACCACCGAGACCGGAGAGAGCACCGAGGTCACACAGAGAAATCGAATTCAAGACACCACCGACAGTTCAGGAGAAACATAATGCTTTACGCTGACCCGGGCTCTGGTGTGCTTGTTTGGCAACTACTGCTCGCAATTTTCTTTGGTGCGACGTTCTACTTCACGAAGATCAGGCATTGGGCCATCGCGAAGATCCGGCCAGAACTTAATAACCCCCGCCCGGAAAACTCCGGAGATACCTCCGCCGCAAAACCCATTTCCGACCAAGACTGAATCCACAAATTTCCAATGGCAACCTCTCTACGAGATCCTAATGGCCACGTTTGCCTGATTAACAATCGCGTGATTCGCGTTGTTAACCGCGCCGGCCTTTCTGACTTGCAAGTCTTTCTCGGCTCGGCCGCAGCGGCGCAGTTTCTTCAGTCACAAAAGCTCGTAAACACCCATTTTCTCGACGCCCCCGCCACCAACGAAGTCCTGGAGCACGAAGAACTGCGCCGCGTCTACGAGCAATCGCCGGGCGCGACCATCGTCGAACACGATCGCGTTTGGTTTCCCAGTTTTCCCTATGAATGGCCCGCCGAAATGTTGCACGCCGCCGCTCGGCTTACGCTCGACTTCGCCGAACAGTTGCTTGCAGACGGAATGGGACTGAAAGACGCTTCCCCTTACAACGTTTTGTTTCGCGGTCCGCGGCCAGTGTTCGTTGATCTACTTTCGTTCGAGCCGCGCGACGCTGACGATCCAACGTGGTTGCCGTTTGCTCAGTTTGTCCGCACGTTCCTGCTGCCGTTGTTAGTCAATAAGCACTTTGGATTGGGTCTTGCAGGTCTCCTCACGACGCATCGTGACGGGCTCGAGCCGGAAGAAGTGCTTCGCCTTTTGAGTCCGCCACAAAAACTACTGCCGCCGTTTCTGACGCTCGCGTCAATTCCGGCGTGGCTATCGGCAAAAGAACAAACGGAGAATCCGAAGATCTACCAGAAGCGAAAGCTAAGCGATCCTGCGAAGGCAAAGTTCATTCTCCAGCGCGTGCTCAATAGCCTCGGCCGCAAGCTTGCCGCGGCAGCCCCGCGCGCGGGCCGCACCTCAGCCTGGTCCGATTACATGGACAAGAAAGACTATTCGTTAGACTACTTTCCCATAAAGCAGTTGTTCGTGAGCGCGGTAATGTGCGACGAGCAGCCAAAGCGAGTTTTGGATGTGGGCTGCAACACCGGCCACTTCAGCCGGATCGCCGCGCGCGCGGGCGCCAGCGTAGTAGCTATCGATTATGACCCGGTCGTCGTCGGCGAAGTCTGGCGTCAGGC
>JBGQJH010000103.1:0-7662 GCA_041498935.1 Pyrinomonadaceae bacterium
CTGCCCCTGCCTTTCGGCTGGCGCAGCTTAGGGATCCGTCCAAGACTTTTTCGGCCGAGGAAATGAAGGGCAAAGTCTGGATCTTGAATGTCTGGGCGTCATGGTGCTTTTCCTGCCGCGACGAGCATCCCTTCCTGCTGGAATATGCGCGCTCCGGAGCAGTGCCTATCTATGGCCTAAACTCCAGGGACAAGCGCGAGGACGCTTTGTCGTGGCTCGGGAATTTGGGCGACCCTTACGTGTTGAGCGTGTCAGATCTGGATGGACGAATAGGAATTGATTATGGGGTCTATGGCGCGCCGGAAACTTATCTGATCGACCGCAACGGTGTGATTCGCTTCAAACAAATCGGTCCGGTAACGCCTGACATCTGGCAGGACAAGATACTGCCTTTGGTTAACGACTTGAACAAATGAAGCAAACCGTGACCGCAAAGTTCGCGAAGTATTCGCAGCCAAACGAAAAGAGGACTCCTTTGCGAAACTTTGCGCGACCTTAGCGCTCTTTGCGGTTAGGCCCTAAGGCTTAACCGATCGCCAAAATGAAACGTACTGCGCTATTACTAACGCTTCTGTGCTGCTCGCTTTCCATCATTGCGAAAGAAGCACAACCATCCGCCGCAGATCCGGTGTTGGAAGAGCGCGTGATGAAGCTCGCTAAAGAGCTGCGTTGCCTTGTCTGTCAGAATGAAACTCTTGCCGACTCGCGCGCCGACCTCGCGGAAGATCTTCGTGGTCAGATTCGCGAACAGATGAGAGCCGGCAAGAGCGACAAAGAGATTATCGGGTACCTTACGGACCGCTACGGAAAGTTTATTCTCTATAATCCGCCGGTGGATCCAACCACTTATCTGCTTTGGTTTGGCCCGTTCGTTCTCTTACTCGCAGGTCTGGCCCTTCTCTTTCGCTACGTAAAGCAACGTCGTGAATTGATTATTGAGCAGCCTCTCTCCGCGGAAGAGCGCCGCCGCGCGGAAACCCTTCTGAGAACTGAGCAGGGAAAAGAAACCGCATGATACTTTTCTGGCTGATATGCGCCGCCTTCATAGCCATTGCCTTGGCGTTTGTTCTGCCCCCTTTGTTGCAACGCGCTCCTAACGACGCGGCTGAAGCGGGCGAGAAAGAGGCAAACATCGATGTCTACCGCGATCAACTTTCGGAGTTGAAAGCCGACTTGCGAAACGGCATCATCGGTCCGGAACAATACGAACAGGACCGCGATGGAATCGAGCGGCGGTTGCTGGAAGACGTTTCCGTACGCGCGGCTGATTCCGAGAAACCAGCCAGGCAGGCAGCCGCTGGTCGCGGGCCGGCCTATGCGGTCGCGCTTGGCATTACGGTCATAGCCATCGTGTTGTATCTCAAGGTAGGTAATTCCGCGGCGCTCTCCGGCGCAGCCTCGGTGCCCCCGCAGGCGCCGTTCGCCGGCGGGCCTCGGGGTAACGGACCGATGACCCCACAGGCGATCGAGGCCAACGTTGCGGCGCTCGCGAAGCGTTTGGAACAGAATCCGGGTGACGCTGAAGGCTGGATCATGCTGGGGCGCTCGTACACGAGTCTGGAGAAATACGGCGATGCTACTAACGCTTACGCGAAAGCCGCTGCGTTGAAGACCGATGATCCGGACATTCTGGTTGATTATGCCTTCGCGATGGCGATGGCCAACGGTCGACAGCTCCAGGGCCAACCGCTTGAGTTAGTCAAGAAGGCGTTGCAGCTCGATCCGCAAAACCCGAAAGCGCTGGAGCTTGCCGGCACTGCCGAGTTTCAGACGAAGAATTACAAACAGGCGATCGACTACTGGCAGAGGTTGCTGGCGAAGACGCCCGCGGATTCGGAATTAGCCGGGACGCTTGCGCAGAATATCAACGAAGCAAAGACGTTGGCAGGGTCGAGCGCTAAATAGAATTCAGGTTAGAATGCCCGTGGCAATTCCAAGAATGAGGAGATGTGTTGATGTCGGAGACAAAAAGAAAAGTCGCTGATTGCAGACTTTATCCGAGTGAGAAGGGTTGCACGCTGAGGATCGAAGGAACTGAAGATGAAGTCCTCGAGGTGGCAACGCAACACGCGGTCACGGCGCATGGTCACACGAACAGCCCGGAATTGCGCGAGCAGTTGCGCGCTCTGTTAAAGAACGCCGACGACTAAGGCGATCCAGAACCAACTTTGTAGAACAATGACACGAGACAATCTGCTATTCACAATTATTGGTGTCCTGCTGGGGTTTATCGTAGGCTTCCTTTTTGCCAGCACCATGAACCAGCGCTACGGACCCGGCGCGCCCCCAGCCTTGTCGAGTGGGCAGATGCCGGCCGATCACCCTCCAGTCGGCCCAAACGCCGATGGCCAAAATCCTGGTGGCATGCAGGCGGAGGTCACCGCTTCACTCGAAAAGGCCAGGAGCGAACCAAAGAACTTTGAGGCGCAGGTGAAGGCGGCTCAGCTCTACTACCAAATCCAACGATATGATCCGGCCATTGAATTCCTGCTGAAGGCAAATCAGCTGAAGCCCGACGATTATCAAACTCTGGCGGCCCTGGGAGTCGTAAACCTCGACGCAGGCCACTACGACGTTGCCGAGAAGTGGTATCGGGCGGCGCTACTAAAAAAGAGTGATGATGTAGTCGTGCTCGCCGGCCTCTGCGCGGCGACGCTTGGGAAGGGTGATGCCAGGGCGGCCGAGCAGGCAATCGCCAACCTCGAGAAAGTGGATCCAGGCAGTGAGGACCTGCCGCAGTTTAAGGACAAGCTGGCTAGCCTGAAAGCAGGCGAGAAACCAAAGTAGCAAAAAAGACGGATCGCCAGAGACGAACAGCCAAGAGATTTTCCATATATCATTTTTCATTTCTCATTTTTCATCTAACGGCCAGCGGAAAGCGGGAGGCCTACCCTCGCGAGGATCCTAAATGACAGATGAGAAATGAAAAATGATATATGGAAAATCTGCTAGGCTGCCCGTCCCCATCGATCCTGGCCCCTTAGTGGTTAGCCATCACGGAGCGATAGTCATTCGCACAACGCTCGCGAGTGGAATCCGTTGGATCTTTCCGTCTTTCCCCACCACCACAACCTGGCCATTTTCCACTGTCACACGGCGCACGCTGCTCAGGTAGCGATCGACGAGCGTGCCGTCGCTTGTTTCAATTACCAGGCGTGGGCCGTTGTCCTCGGGTTCCTGCGGAGCAGCTGGCTTGGCAGCGGCGCGCGCAGTTGCCTTTCTTCTGGTTGGCTGTCTTCCGGCATCGGGCGTCTTAGTTTCTGGCTCTGGGTTTTCAGCGGTTGTTTTGTTTTCCGTCTCGCCTTTGGTCGCGGTCTCTTCCGGCTTTGGGGGTTCAGCCGGACGTGCTCTTCGTGGGGCCGGACGTCGCGTCCGACTGTTTCTTGGAGCCGGTTTGGCGGCTGCTGTCTTTGCTTCCCCTTCGGATGATTCAACTGGAGTCGGCTGCGGCATGGGCGTTGCGGCAACCTCGGTGCGCGGCTCCTCGATTCGCGCACCCACCGACGATACTCGCCTGCCTCCCTTTCCTGACACTTCCACAGTTGTCGCCGGCTGGATCGCGTCCTCGTGTTCGGCGAGCGGTCCTGACGTTATCGACTCAAACGCACCGCCGAAGTGTATTCGATAAACTGCGTCGTCGTCGTTAGGAGTACGACCTTCCACACGCAGAATTAAATCTTCCTGCTTTCGCAAATAAATGCTTTTCGTGATTGGCAAAGAGCTTCCCGCATAAACCGTAAACTTCAGCAGCGGCTGGAGACCCGCGAGAGTGAAAACATCTATGTCGCCGTTCAGATTGCGGCTGTCGACGGTGATCAGCACGTCTCCAGGCGTGCCCGTGAAAGCATAAAAGTGATCGGTGAGTCGCGGGTCACCCAGGTCTCTCGCTGCGATCGTGCCTACCGCTTCATTTGAGCGAACTGGAGATGGCCAGGCTACGTCGGTTGATTGCGCCCAGGCGCGTCCGGAGAAAGAAGCCAGGAGCAAAAGGACCCAGCAGACTAAACATGCGAGCGTTTTTGTTCTTACAAGAATTTGCATTGAAAAAGACTTAGCTGGCAAACGGCTTGGGCGCGGAATTAACGCGCATGCCTTCATCGTTAACGTCTCATTAACCGGGAGCCGTAAGAATATCAGATTTGCAATGGGAATCGCATGCGTCGAGTACGGAATAGCTCGTTCGCCAGCACTCATTTCAAGAGAGGCAACAAAATCAGAACCGGGAGCGGTAGCGACCGGCCAAACAGTCAACTTTAGATGGTCTGAAGATTTATTCGGTCGCCATCACACAGAGTGCTGATAACCAGAGTTGAGTATTGGGCCGGTCGTTACCGCTCCCGGTTCTGATCAAGTATTGCGCTGTCGGACAACCTGGTCGAAGTTTCTGGTATCCTCAGACCATGAGAACGTTTTGTCCCATCAAGTCAACACTTTTAGTGCTCGCCGCTCTCTTTGTCTTTCCGGCACCTGATGCGCACGCACAGGCATGGACGGCAAAACTAGATAAGACGGTCCGTTTCTATCAAACGACGGAGCTGGGCGTCGTGCTAGTCGGCACTGAGAAATCCCTCTACGCCGTTGATGGTGCAACGGGCGAGACTCTTTGGCGGCGCAAGGATGTTTCATTGGACGAAACTGACGTGGCGCCAGTTCCCAGTTCCGATCTGCTCTTGCTCAGTTTTGAAAAGGGTGAACGCACTCGCGTTGAGGCCGTCGACTTGTTGACCGGCGACGCGATCTGGAAAAGCAACAAGGTTCGCGGTGGGGTCATGCAGATGGCTGTTGACCCGGCGGCCAACCTGCTGGCGGTCGTGTTTGCCAAAGATGCGAAGGGCCATGCCGGCGACGGCTTTAAGCGTCATCCGCTTTTGCACGTTCTCGATCTCGCTTCCGGCGAAGAGATTTGGAAGTACGAAGTTAGCGAAGTAGAAATGATGCCCGCGCAATGGTCAGATGGAAGCGAGGTTGAATACACGTTGGACAACTACTATCCGCCGGTCTTTGTCGACGGCAGGCTGTACCTTTTCTACGAAGGTTTGACCTCCTTTGACGCGCGCACCGGCAAAGCGCGTCTGCGGGAGCGCTATCGCGTGAACGAAGACGGCCTGGCGCTCACGGAAGCAGTTCCCATCTTCGGCGAAGGCTTCATCTACACCTCCGGCCACGGACGCGTGCGCGCAATCTCGCGCGAGACCGGCGACACCGACTGGGAAGCTAAGGACCTGGGCTTGACGCCAGAGATGATTCTGATAGATGACATTTTATATGTTCGCACTGGTGGCCAGTTTACGCGCCTGAAGGATGGTGAAACTGTCGAGCGCGGCGCGTATGGAGTCAGCGCGATCGACACGCGCAACGGGAAAGTCCTGTGGCGTTACAAGGGCGCGGATAAGGGTATTACTAATCTGGTGCTGCCGAATCCTTCAAGTATCGTCGTTGCGGACCGCGACGACTTGATCATCATTGATACAAAGACAGGCAAGCGACGCTCGCGCGTCAAGCACGGAATAGAGCGAGCGTCGTTTGGTGTTTTGAATGAAAGCGGCGACGTTGTCATTGGCGGGCAATCAGAGATCGCGGCATTTAATGTTGATGGGCCGAACATTCGGGAGGTGTGGCGCGCGCGTCATACGCCGCCCGGCCGCGGCCTGCTGCGCACGATCACCGCAGTTGCTGCTCGCGCGGCTTCCCTCTATTTTCGCTATGGCGGTACTGTGGTTACTGCCTTTCGTGGCGTGCAACTGGCGCAGGCAGCGAGCAGTTTGAGCTGGTCGGGTCTGGCGGCACGTTCGTCTGTTTCCAACCTGCAAGCGCTGGCCACCAGTTCCGCTCGCAACTATGCGCGATCTTACGCCGCCTCTCGGTTCAGACAATTCGGTGTCGTTTCGCGCGTGCCTGCGGGCACTCCCTCGCCTCCCTCACCCGGTGATTTCATACGCCGCCGCACAAATGAGACGGACGAACGACTATTGGATCGGCTTGACCCGGCGCATCAGCTCGAGCGGCTCTCGCGCTTTTTGTGGCACCGCGATCGCCTGGCTGCTTTGCGAGGAAACTGGATGTACTTCTACACAGACCTCGAGGGTCGCGGTGGAAACGGGCTTGCCGGAGTGAACATCCACACTGGAGAGACAGAGCGCGAAATCAGATTGCGGGATCTGGATGAGCGATTCGTCACGGATGAAGCGCTCAGCTTGATGTTTGTCTCAAACGGAAATCGCCTGCTTGCTTATTCGGTTGTAGACTCGGGACGGTAAGCCAAATCATTGTGGCAATCGCATTAGCCGCCTCGCAGCCGCGTGGCTCTAACTGAAGCGCGTCCGGTAACGAAGCCTCCGTTTGTGATTTGAAGACAGTAAACAGCGTTGGGGGATTAGATATGCATGAGGATGGTGCCGAAGGGGGGAATCGACTCCGCCGCTCCCTCTAACTTATTCTGCGCGAGAGAGTTGTCCACAACCCATTCACTCAGTTCGATTTAAGGAATTTCTCGAAAGTCTCTCTGATTCTCTATAGTCTCTCTGGTGCTCTCCAATAATAGACACCAAACAGACACCAAAAACTTCTTTGAACATCTTACTCTTGCTGCCGAATTAAAACTTCGGCCCGAATCGGCCTGTCTTCCCGCTTACTTACCCCAGATAGTGACCTCGTTTCCGTCGAGATCCTTAAGAGTGAAGAAGTGCCCATACGCGTCGTTCTCTTCGCGGATCGGCACCACCCCTCGGCTCCTGAGATCGGAGGTGTATGACCGGAAATCCGAGACTCGAAACGTTATCGAGATGTTTGGATCTCCTACTTTAGCTCCCACGGGAATCGGATGAATTCCGAGGTTGAAATCGCCTGATTTCGTACTGAACGAGCCATAATAGAGCCCGTGATATTCGGAACTGGCATCGAGCCCAAGTTTTTCGGTATACCAACCAGCTAATGCTTTCGGATTAGCAGAATTGATCGTGATTGCTCCAACATATTGAAGCCTGGGGTCGGATTTTCTTGTTTGGGCCCAGGTAACAGCCGCGACAAGGAAAAGGACCACGCCGAAGATCCATTTCGACATGAATAAACCTCCTCAAAACTTCCAAAGTTTGAGTCTCCGTTTTCGAGCGCTATGACCTCGATCCAAGTCATGGATAGAAACACCAATCACAGATTCTGTGAAGACTAAGTACTCGCCTCAGCGCCAACCTGGTCCTGCGACGTGGCAGTGATCTAATACTCATAACTTGAAAGCCCAATCGGGTCTCGGAGAATCCCAGATTCTTTGTAGTATATAGTTTGTTCGTGGCCCGTAGTACTCTAGTCAGCGACTTTAGCTTGAAGGTGTTTACGGCTCTTATTCGACCGCAAGGCTGGTTGCGCAAAACAACTCACGTGGTAGACCAGACAAGAATCAACCCTTACTGAAGATTCAGTACCCACCTACGTTAGTCCCGATGTTTGAAACCCAAAAGAGATCGTTCCGAGCATCAATTCTCACTTCGACCGAAGAGTTGCGCGGGTTCTCTGGATCAAACTCCAGCGAGCCGTGAACATCCTTGAAGTGTCCGCGGACGTAGGTCACCATCATGTGCCGGGCGCGAAACTCCGCCGCCGTGTGCCCAGGCTCGAAAGTCCATTTGACCATCTTTCACTCTCCTTCGAAACCTCATGTACGTTGGA
>JBGQJH010000104.1:0-7639 GCA_041498935.1 Pyrinomonadaceae bacterium
ATTGAGGCACTTCCGGTCCCGCAGCTCCCAGCGTTCCGCCAACTGTGAACAGCGTCACCGAGCTTGAGAGTCCCAGACCGGAAAGTCTTCCGGCCATAATCACGATCATTTCGCCCTTCTCGACAGCGCCGCTTTCCAGCAAAGTTTTCTCTCCCAGTCTGAGCATCTCTTCAGTCGTGTCCGCGTGCGGCGTGATCAGCGACTCGACGCCCCAGATCAAAGCCAGTTCGTTTTGCACTTCCGGGGTATTTGTCAGGGCAATGATTCGTTGCTCCGGCCGCAAAGCGGAAAGCCGGCGCGCCATCAATCCTGATTCTGTCAAAACTGCCGTCACCCTGGTCCCCATCTCCTCCGCTGCGAAGGCCGCAGCTTCGCAGAGCGCGCGGCTCACGCGGCCCGATTGCTGCCCCGCCCACTTCGTAATCTTGTCCGGCGCCGGCTCTCTGCCCGCTTCGGCAGATTCGATAATGCGGCACATGGTTTCCACTGCGGGAACCGGATAAAGACCGCTGGCCGTTTCATTCGAGAGCATGAGTGCGTCCGTTCCATCCCAAACGGCGTTGGCCACGTCGGAAGCTTCGGCGCGAGTGGGCCGGGGATTCGACACCATGGATTGCAGCATCTGCGTCGCCGTGATCACCATCTTCCCGGCGTTTACAGCCTTCTCGATGATCCGCTTTTGATAAACCGGGACCAGCTCGACGCTGGTCTCTACTCCCAGGTCGCCGCGGGCAACCATAACGGCGTCCGCCGTGGCGATGATTTCGTCCAGGTGATCGATCGCTTCGGCCTTCTCGATTTTCGCAACGAGCGGCGCGCGTCCGCCCGCTTCTCTAATCAGGCTTTGTGCCCGCGAACAGTCTTCCGCTGTACGAACAAAAGAAAGGGCAATGTAGTCAACATTCTGCTCGACCGCCCATTTAAGATCGGCAAGATCTTTTTCTGTCAGGGAATCAATCGGCAGGGGAACTCCGGGCAGGTTGATACCTTTGCGTTCACCGAGAACGCCGCCATTGATTATGCGGCAAATTACGTCCGTCTTCGTGGTGCTCTCCACCACCAAAGCGATTGCGCCATCATCAAGCAACAGCCTTGTTACCGGCCCTACCACGCGAGGGAGATCCGGATAGTTCGTGGCAACCCGTTTCTCGTCGCCAATAATATCCTGGGTCGTAAGGGTAAAGATGTCGCCTGCTTCTAGTGTTACCGGCTTTCCATCCTTGAGCTGGCGCGTGCGTATCTTTGGTCCGGAGAGATCCACCAGCACCGCCAGGGGCCGGCTTAACTTTTTGGCGGCGGCGCGGGCGCGTGCAATGTATCCGGCTTGCTCTTCATGCGTGCCGTGCGACATGTTGATGCGCACGCCGTTTGCGCCGGCGCCTAGCAGACCTTCGATGACCGCCCGGTCGCGCGAGGCGGGTCCGAGGGTCGCCAGAATTTTCGCTTTACTCATTTCAGTTTAGAGTCCAGGCTTTAGCTTGCCCTACGCAAAAGCAACTCGACGCTTAATACAACCCGGGAACGATGGCCGGTACGCGTTGCGCGTAGTTTTCAAACTGCTCTCCAAAAGCCCCTCGTAATAATTTTTCTTCGCTCCGTACTCTAATAATCGTGCCGATGAAATAGATGAGGAGGGCAACAAGCAGCGACATCCAGTGACTGACTGCCAGCCCGGTTGCCACCAGCATTCCCAACATCCCCGTGTAGATCGGATGGCGCACATAAGCATACGGACCCGTGGTCGCCAGCTTATGCCCTTCAACCAAACGCGCGGTCAGGCTCCATTCCTTACCGAGAGTTTTCACAGCGTTCGTAATTAGCCATACAGAAAAGATTGCCACCGCTATCGCCAACGTGCTTGCCCCTACCGCGAGCAGGTCGCGAGTCTTATTGCCGGCAATGATCGGAGTCAATGGCCCACGACGCACTCCCCAAACCAGCCCGAAAGACAAACCCTGCAAGGCCAACCCAACGATCGAGCCGCGATCACGCTTCTGGTCAGGCGGACTGGGAGGTTTCTTGCGCAAGAGAAAGACGGCGGCAAACACAAACCAACATAACATCACCACCCCAAAAACCAGAGTTGGCAAATATGAAAAAGTGACTCTCATGAACTTGACTACGTTGCTAAGTGAGTTTGCAGAACCCTAAAGTACTTCTGCCTCCGTGGCGCCTAAAACTCGAGGTTTTGCTGTCTGCTGGCTACTGTTTACTGCTTACCGTTTCGCCAATCACTTTCTCCAGCTCGGCTCCGGTCGTTTCCCCAAAACCGATGAACCTTCTTACCAGTTGCCCCTCCCGCCCAAACACAAATGTTTGCGGAATCGTTTGATTGTCGGAGAGAAAGAGATCCGTCAATGCTTTGTTGGGAAAGCCAAGAGGATACCGAATGTTGAGTTCCTTGGCGAAGTCGCGCACCTTGATGCGATCGTCCGCGCCACCGACGTTCAGTCCAACTATTTGTAAACCCCTCGGGCCAAAGTTCTGTTCGAGAGCGCTCAGCCGCGGAATGCTTTGGCGACAGGGCACGCACCAGGTCGCATAGAAGTCGAGCACCAGAACTTTACCCTGATAGTCCGTCAGCGTTGCGGGCTTGCCGTCACTGAGCACCCAACCCAATCCGGCGCGTGCGTTCAATGGCGGCATGGGAAAGGTCGTGCTCGGAGGCCCGAAAAGCACGGGCGTCGCTTCTTTGTCCTTTTGCTCTTGATTCGTGCAGGCGCCGCTGGAGATTGCGAGTATGGCAACTGCCGCAATCATGAGTAGCCGCGTTGGCGCGATGGGTTTTTGTAGCATGCGATGTGCTGGATAGCTCAAAGGCGAATATTCTACACGCACCCGGGGCCGCTCCCCCAGCTTAACTTTGGTTTCCGCGTAATCGACAGTAGTGGGGGGACACTTCTTTACGATTCACGATTTACCATTTACGATTCACTCCCATGGACTTCCCGCAAACCCAGCGCACCACGCTCAAACGTCTTCCCAAACGCGGCGTTTACGACCGCGCTCTCGTCTACCGAATTCTGGATGAGGGATTTGTCTGCCACGTCAGCTTCGCCGTTGATGGGCAGCCCTTTGTTATCCCCACCGGCTACGCGCGCGACGGCGATCAGATCTATATTCATGGCTCGCAAGTCAGCCGGATGCTTCGCACGCTCAGCAGCGGCATCGACGTCTGCGTTGCTGTGACTCTTATAGACGGTCTGGTGCTGGCACGTTCCGCTTTTCATCACTCTGTAAATTATCGTTCCGTTGTAATTTTCGGACGCGCCTCGCTGGTCGAGGAAGAAGAGTTGAAGCTGGCCGCGTTGCTCGCATTTTCGGAGCATGTGATTCCCGGCCGATGGAACGACGTACGCAAGCCAACGGAACAGGAACTCAAAGCCACTACCGTTCTGTCTCTACCGCTCTTGGAGGTTTCGGCCAAGGTGCGCACCGGCCCACCCATCGACGATGAAGAAGACTACGCGCTGAGTCTCTGGGCGGGTGTTGTTCCGCTAAAACTCGTCGCCGGCGAGCCAATTGACGATCCACGCTTGCCGGAGAGTATTGCGCCGCCCGCCTACACACTGGGATACACGCGAGAAAAAGTTTGACTAATAAAGCCGTCAACACCCAGGGTCGCGGGAAGTGGCTTTGGCCGGCGCTGGCAATCGTCGCGTCTTTCGTTGCCACTGCAATTCTCCTTCGCCTTGAAGGGCGTTTGTGGATCTGCTCCTGCGGAAAAGTCCTGGTCTGGGCGGGCAAGGTTTGTAGTGCAGGCAACTCTCAGCACTTTCTCGATCCTTACAGCTTCACGCATGTGCTCCACGGCTTCCTGTTTTTCTGGTTGATTGCCTGGCTGGTCCCGCGCCTGCCCTCAAGCTGGCAACTGACGCTGGCCATCGCGGTCGAGGCTTTGTGGGAAGTCTTTGAGAACACAAACTTCATTATCGATCGCTACCGTTCGGAGACGGCCGCGCTCGGCTACCAGGGCGACAGCGTTGTCAATTCCTTCGGCGACATACTCTGTTGTTTGGTTGGCTTCATGATCGCCAGGCGTCTCGGCCTGCGCCGCTCCTTAATCGCGTTTGCAGCGCTCGAGCTGATTTTGATCGTCTGGATCAAAGACAGCCTGCTGCTGGAGATCCTGATGCTGGTCGTTCCGATAGATGCGATTAAAGCGTTGCAGATGTGCCACTAGGAATTTCGCCGGGCCACCTCTTACCGACTTTCTTGCATTGCGTTGGACATACGACTCACCGCGATGCGATTGCCTCAGAGCCAGATCCCGTTCAATCTACATCGTTGCCAATCACGATGCCACCTTTTTGAGGTGCCAATTTGGCACTTCAAAAGAACAGGAATTTTGGAGGTCACAGATTGTGACCTCCGACCCTTTCCAAGAACGTCCACATGGTCAAATCAGTCTCAATAATTCCGACTGAGCGAATTGAAGGTGCAATATTCTTCATTCGCGGCGAGAAGGTAATGCTGGATCGTGACTTGGCGCGTCTTTACGAGGTATCGACGAGTGTATTCAACCAGGCCGTCAAGCGACATCAGGAAAGATTTCCCGAAGACTTCATGTTTCGGCTAACAGTAGAGGAAGCTAGAGCCTGGTTGGCAGAAAACTTAGGCAGTCGTTCAAGATCACAGAATGTGATCTTAAAGCGCGGGCAGAATATCAAACACCTCCCTTACGCATTTACCGAACATGGGATCCTAATGCTTTCAAGCGTTCTGAATAGCAAGCGTGCGATTCACGTTAATATTGAAATCATGCGTGCTTTTGTGAGACTCCGTCAGATGCTCGCTTCAAACGCTAACCTCTCTCGCAAACTAAACGAACTCGAAAGCAAATACGATCGACAATTCAAAGTAGTGTTTGACGCTATTCGCGAACTCATGACGCCGCCGCCATTGAAAATTAAACCGATTGGCTTCCGGCCCAAGGCGTTGAAGAAATAGCCACGCGTCTGGAACGATCGGTGAAAACCAACCCCAAACCCTGAAACTAAACTCGCCTTCTGCCCGTTTACTCCATCCGCGTCATTTGCTTCAACGCGGCTGATCTTCCTTAGAGCTACGCCTTAAGATTTACGATTGCGGATTCAGGCTGTAGCATACTTCCACGCATGACGGACCCGGATCCTTACATTGGTCAGGTGCTCGACGACAAGTACCGCCTTGAGCGGCTGCTCGGGCGAGGTGGGATGGGCGCAGTGTATCTTGCCACTCACCTGGGCACTGAGCGCTACGTGGCGCTCAAACTGATCACGCCGCAGTTCATGCGCAATGAAGAGTTTGTCGCGCGCTTCAAGCGCGAGGCCCGCGCCGCGGGGCGTCTGCGCCATCCGAACGTGGTGGACGTTACCGACTTCGGTTTCGCACACGTTGGCGCAGAGACTGTGGCGTATCTGGTGATGGAGTATCTCGATGGTTGCACGCTCGGCGACGTTCTGAGGGAGGAGAAGCGGCTGCCGTTGGAGTGGGTTGTGGATATCCTCGAACAGGTCTCCTCAGCGGTTCACGAAGCGCATCACCAGGGAATTGTTCATCGCGACCTGAAACCGGAAAACATCTGGCTCGAACCCAACCGGCTCGGCGGCTATCGCATCAAGGTGCTCGACTTTGGCATCGCCAAACTCGCTGAAGCTGACGCAGATAGCGACTCAGCAGGTTCCTCGGCGCCGCCGGCACAATCTAATACGTCCGCCGCGCATACTGCGCGAGGTGTTGCGGGAACTTCGATCAAGCCGGCCCGGCCAACCGTGGCGCCCGCTGTGGAACCTGAAGAAGTCGCCACTCTTATTTATTCCGACCGGCCCGAAGAGCAATCCCACACCAAATACAATGCGGCGAGCGCTACCGAGGCCCACAGCGCCACGGAAGATAAGAACACGCAGCTTTTCGGGCAGGCCCCGGAGCGTGCCGGCCCGACTTCGGCCGCAATGCCTCAGCCTGCCACCGAGGCGGCCGACGATGATGATCGGACGCTCATGTTTGACGAAGCAACGCAGCCACTCCTGGCTGGTCAGCAAACGAAACTGCGAGCCAACACAACTCACGGCACGGAATTGACCCGTATCGGCGCGATTATGGGTACGCCGGTTTACATGTCGCCCGAGCAATGCGCCGGTAAAACCCTGGACGCGCGCTCCGATATCTACAGTCTCGGCATCATAGCCTACCAGATGCTTGCCGGTGAACCTCCTTTCGACGGCGCAACTGGCAACGTGATGCAAGAGCATATCCAGGTTGCGCCGCCGCCTTTGCGTGAGCGAAACAAGAAAGTGCCAAGGCGCGCCGCGCAAGTGGTGATGAACGCGCTGGCGAAACAACCTGAGGATCGGCCGCAAACGGCTGCCGCGTTTGCCAGTTCGCTGCGCGCTCAAGCTGAAGGCATTGGCGCGCTCTACCGCCGCGCCTTCGCGCTCTATAGCGAACACTTCCCAAAGTTTCTCAAGCTTTCTTTGATCGCACACCTGCCGGTCTTCTTCACTACGTTACTCTTGATTGTTTTTGAACTGGCAGAGAACGCTCAACCCAGCGGGCTGAGTGCGGTGCGCGTGTTATTGATTTGCGGGATGGTCATTGCCGGACTGTTACAGGTAGCTGCTTATTTTGTTGCCGCGGCCGTTATTTCGGGCATGACCGCGGTCATCGTTACCCAGTTGTCTCTTGCTCCACTTCGTCCGGTGGAGTTGCGGCTTGCGTTTGCCTTACTCAAGCGACGTTGGCGCCCGTTCTTGAATACAGCCATTCGCGTGACCATGCGAATTGTAATTGGTTTCGTGCTTCTTGTGATTCCGGGCATCATCATGACAATTCGTTACGCGCTCTACGCGCCGGTAGTATTAATGGAGGGGTTGGAGAAGAAGGCTGCTATGCGAAGAGCGCGCGAGCTGGCCTCGCGTTCGTGGCGCACGATCATCATCGTCCAGGTGTTACAGTTTTTGATTCCGGTCATGTTCAGCGCCCTATTAGGCAAGTTTACTCAGGTTCAAAATACGCAGAGCGGTTTACACCTTACGAATCGTTCCATGAGTCATCAGATTTACCAACAGATTACGGGCCTCATAAACATCATCATCATCCCGTTACTCTCGATCGTGCCGGCACTGCTCTATTTGAAGATGCGGCAGTTAGGTGGTGAGACTCTGACCGATGCGCTTGCCCAGATCGAGGAGGTAGATGCAGAACGAAGCGAGTGGCAACAACGCATGCGAACGCGTTTGAGTCTTCACCCTTCGCGCGGCAGCAAAGAGCCGAACCGGCCAGGTTGAGGTCGAATAACGGACCTGCCTGCTGTTTCTTCAGGTGTGATAATTTTAGGGCGGCTAGTGATTGCGCGATCTGTCGATCGGGAGTAGCATTTTGACCATGCGAATTGTAGTGTTGGTTTTCGCATTGGCTTCCACCCTCGGCTTCTATGGGTGCGCCCACACTAACGCCGGGACCCCGGCGCCTTCAACTTCGACAAAGTCATTAGCCGCAACAAACTCCTCAGCCGGAGCGGCCACGGCAACCACAGGCGGACCCGGCGGTTCGGCAAAAGTAGATTTCCAGTCGCAGATCCGACCCATTCTCGAAGCCAAATGCCAGCCTTGTCACTTCAGCGGCGGGAAGGTCTACGAACGCATGCCGTTCGATCGCC
>JBGQJH010000105.1:0-7606 GCA_041498935.1 Pyrinomonadaceae bacterium
GTACATCACCGAGGGAAAGTTTAGTTCCGAGTAGACGATCTTGTTTCTTTTAGGTGTAGGTTCAAAACAGGAAAGAATGAGCGACTGACAGATCGATACGTTCTGATGCATGACCACACTGTCGGGCTCGGCGCCAATGATACGCGCCACGTCGTTGCCGACAGTGACGGGCATGTCCCACCAGCCTTCAGCCCAGGCGCGCACACCGCGCGTGGCCCAGGCCTCAGCGTAGTCGTTTAGCCGCGCGTAAGTCTCTCTGGGCATCGCACCTAGACTGTGCGAGATCAGATAAACAGTCTTGTCCAGGATTGGAAACTCACTTCGCCACTTGAGCAGGTCGTCAGTCAAATTTTTCTCCAGTTAATTCTTTAGGTGATCTTAATTTACCATAACAGGCTGTGAATAATCTTTAGCCTCGAGGGCATTCAGATTTGGTGATACCGCAAGGGACGCCAGGGAAAACCCGCAAAGAAACGCAACGGCGGTTCTTCTTTGCGCACTTTGGGCTGAACTTTGCGTTCTTTGCGGTTAGTTCACCATGATAGAGTGGACACGAAAAGATGTGGAAATTTAAGAACCCGATCAGGCATTCAATTCCCGCGACGCGCTGGCCCACCGCCGCGGAGGCGGCGCAGTCTCTTCTTTACCAACCAATCAGAATCGGGCCAATAGAGGCTGAGAGCCGGACGTGGGTGCCGGCGATGGTACCCTGGCGCGCCACCGAGGAGGGCTTCGTCACCCAGGAAAATCTTGATTGGTATGGACGTTTCGCGAAAGGACGGCCGGGGGTTTTGGTCGTTGAAGCGACCGGTGTTCGCGACATTCCCAGCGGCCCGTTGCTGCGTATTGGTCACGATCGGTTCATCCACGGACTTCGCAAGCTGGTGGAAACCGTCAGAGATGCGAGCGATGGAGAGACCAAACTCCTGATCCAAATCATTGATTTCCTCTCCGTAAAGCGTCGCCCGGAAAGGGAGAAATACTTCGATCGGTTCCTGCGCGTGACTGACCGACATCGCCAGGCGCTCCGGGAAGTTACGGCCGACTCGTCGTGGCCGCACGCAGCCGAAGGGGAGGTGCGGAAGTTTCTTAATGCCGCTTCGGATGATGTGGTTGAAAGAATACTTGACGAGCGCGAGTTGGAATCGCTGCGCTTCGGTTATCGCGAACATGTGACTGACATGCATCTGCCGCACGTGCGCGAATTGCCTCGGGTGTTGCCGGACATTTTTGCAGCAGCCGCTCGCCGCGCTCGCGAAGCCGGTTTTGACGGCGTGGAACTGCATTACGCGCATGCATACACGATGGCCGGCTTTCTCAGTGCACTCAATAATCGCGCTGACGGCTACGGCGGTCCGCGCGAGAGTCGCATACGTTTGCCGCTCGAAGTTTATCAAGCGGTGCGCAAAACGGTGGGACATGATTACGTCGTCGGTGTGCGGTTTTTGGGTGACGAAGTCATTGCCGCTGGCAACCGCATCGAGGACGCGATCTATTTCGGAGTTGAGTTTGCTCGCGCCGGCTTTGATTTTCTTTCGCTCTCGAAAGGTGGAAAGTTTGAAGATGCGCAGCAGCCGAAAGTCGGACAGGCGGTCTATCCCTACACCGGCCAGAGCGGCTACGAGTGTATGCCCACCGTTCTTTCTGATGAGATAGGTCCTTTCGGGCGCAGCGTTCCGCTGGTGGCGGCTATCAAACGCGCGGTTAACGACGCCGGATTCAAGACGCCGATCGTAGCGACCGGAGGTATTACTACTTTCGAACAGGCCGAAGCGATTGTGCAACAGGGCCAGGCCGATATCGCCGGTCTCGCTCGCCAGGCGCTTGCCGATCCCGACTGGTTCATTAAAGTGAAACTGGGACGCGGCGATGAAGTCAGACGCTGCACTTACACGAACTACTGCGAGGCGCTCGACCAGGCACATCGGCCCGTTACCTGCAAACTTTGGGATCGCTTTGAGTTGCTCGAGCCGGGAATTGCGACGGTGGATGAAGGGCGACGACGATTGCTGGCACCGGAGTGGCAGAGATAGGAGCAGACGGCAGGAGCAGGAGGCGTCCTGAATGAAAAATGACATATGGAAACTATTCAGATTTTCCATTCGTCATTTCTCATTTTTCATTTGTCATTGAAGATCTGACACGAGTTTCCTGCCTCCTGCTCCTGCCGTCTGCTCCTCATAAGCTGCGATGAAACCTGGATCCCGTTTCTTCAGATCCTCATGATCCACTCGCCCGCTGCGCACCATTAGCGCATACGCTAATTCAATCGCGCTCAGCTTCATGTACTGTCGCGCGTTCTCAAACCAGCGCATGCTCTCGTAGGCCGCCGCTTGATACTCTTCGATTACCGGCTTGCGGGTTGACTGGAATTCTCTAAGCGCACCCCGGACAGTTTCTGTGCCTCCAAAACATTCGAAAAGCGCTATGGCATCCTCGAGCGCGAGTTTCGTGCCCGATCCAATCGAGAAGTGTGCGGTATGCAGCGCATCGCCGATCATCACGACGTTCTCAAAGCACCAGTTCTGGTTTCTTACCAACAGGAAATTGATCCATTTCGAATTGTTTGAGAGCAACGGCTGGGCGTCCAAATCCTTTGCAAAAACTCTCTCGAGGTAGGCTCGCGTCTCATCGTCGCCCATCGCGGAGAAGCCCGCGGTGTCCCACGTGTCCTGGTCGCATTCAATAATGAACGTGCTGGTGGTTTGGTTGAACTTGTAAGAGTGGGCGGCGAAGACACCAGCTTCATTTTCGCGAAAGGTCAACGTCAGCCCTTGAAACAACCTACTCGTCCCGTACCATATATAACGATTCGGCCGGACATCCAGGCTGGGAACGAAGTGATTCGAGTATTGTTTTCTGGCAGTGCTGTTGACGCCATCGGCTGCTACCAGGAGATCGGAGCTGGTGCGCAGCAAATCAACCTCGGGCACTTCAGTCCGGAACCGCAATTCGACGCCGAGTTGTTCCGAGCGCCGCTGCAAAATTTTGAGAAGCTGAAGACGGGCGATGCCGGAAAAGCTGTTGCCATGGATGGAGATCTTCTTGTCACGATGGACAACATCGACGTTGTCCCAGGCCGCAAACGCGCGCGTGATCTCGGTATGTGATTCCGCGTCGGCCGCACGCAGGTTTGCCAGTGTCTTTCCGGAAAAAACCACGCCCCAGCCAAACGTGTCGTCCGGTCCATTACGCTCGTAAACCGTGATCTGGTGCTCGGGCTTCGACTGCTTCATCAGGATCGCGAAGTACAATCCCGCCGGCCCGCCGCCGATGATGTTGATTTTCATCGTTGATTGTTGGTAAGGGCACGGCATGCCGTGCCCCTACAAATGCGGACAGACAGGGATGTCTGTCCTACTCCTTCAAGAGCTGGCTGGCGATGATGAGCTTTTGAATCTCGGAAGTTCCTTCATAGATTCGGAGCGCACGCACATCTCGGTAAAGTCTTTCAACTACGCTCCCGCGCACGAGTCCCGAGCCGCCGTGAATCTGCACCGCACTATCGATAATGCGGCAGGCTGCTTCCGTTGCATAGAGCTTTGCCTCGCTTGCCTCGCGAGTAACGCGCGCAGCTCCAGTGTCTTTCAGATGCGCGGCGCGGTAGACCAGGAGTCTCGCCGCATCGAGCTCCGTAACCATGTCTGCGAGTTTCTCCTGAATAAGTTGATGCTCGCCGAGCAGCCGGCCGAATTGTTTGCGGGTGGTTGCATAGCGCACGGCCTCATCGAGCGCTCGCCGTGCCATGCCGCAAGCCGCAGCGCCTACGCTCGCGCGAAACGTGTCCATAGTGCGCATGGCCAGGACGAAGCCATCACCCTCCGCTCCCACCATATCTTCTGCCGGCACGCGACAGCCTTTGAATTCAATTTCTCCGATCGGGTGTGCCGCAATCATCGGGGTGCGCTCGACCACGCTGAAGCCGGGCATTTTTGCGCTGACGACAAATGCAGATAAGACGGCGCGGCCGTTGGCGTCGGTCCCTGTTCTTGCAAACACGGTATAGAAATCGGCCACGCCCGCATTGGAGATAAAACGTTTACGGCCGTCGATCACATAAGTGTCGCCGTCGCGCGTTGCAGTGGTTTTGATTGCGGCGACATCGGAGCCGGCGTCAGGTTCAGTTAAAGCAAAAGCGGCAACTGCTTTTCCTTCGACCGCACGCGAAATCCAAAAATCGCGCACGTGCTCCGGCGCGGCCTGACTGATGGCATAGGTTCCCAATCCCTGCATGACGAAAGCAAGATCGGCAAGCGCGGAAGAGTAAGCGAGAGCCTCGCGAATCAAACAGAGCGAGCGGACGTCGAGTTTTGTACCCGGTGAGGCAACGGCATAATGCAATGCACCCGCTTTCGCCAGCACGCTGACGTATTCGCGGAGGCGAGCGTCGATGTCGCGCTCTTCAATCGCTCGCGTCTCAATCTCGAGCTCGACAAACGAGCGGATGTCCGCAGCCAGAGTGCGATGCTCGGGCGTGAAGAAGGGAAGTTGATCGATGAATTTGTCCGTCATGGTTCTTCAAAACACTAGCGGGTAAAGGGGAACGGGTAAAGGGGAAGGCGGGTTCATTTTCCCATTACCCCTTACCCTTTCCCCTATTCAAACTGTGGCTGGCGTTTTGCCACAAACGCTTCATACGCTTCACGATAATCGGAGTGCTGCATGCAGATAGCCTGGGCCTGAGCCTCACACTCCAGCGCCGCGTCCAGATTCATGTTCGCCTCGCGGTCAAGTAGCTCTTTGGTTTTGGCGAGGGCGAACGCCGGACCTTGGGCCAGACGTTCGGCAAGTTCGCGGGTGGTCTCTACCAGTTGATCAGCGGGTACGACGCGATTGTACAGTCCTATTCGTTCGGCCTCCGGCGCGGGAATGAAGTCACCCAGGTAAAGCAGTTCCGTGGCCTTAGCCAGCCCCACCACTCGCGGCAGCAAATACGCCGCTCCCATGTCGGCGCCGGACAGCCCCACCTTCACAAACAGAAAGGCAATCTTCGCTTCTTCGCTGGCGATGCGTAGGTCCGACGCGAGCGCGATGCAAGCGCCGGCCCCGGCAGTGGTGCCGTTGAGACTGGCGATCACCGGCTTGCGCAGCGCGCGAATATTTCGCACGAGTTCACAAGTCATTCGGGTAAACTCGAGCAACCCCTCCATGTCGCGATTGAAAAGCTCGCCAATGATATCGTGCACATCACCGCCGGAGCAGAAGGCCCGTCCCGCGCCCGTGATCACAACCACGCGCACGTCGGTTTCATTTCTTAACGCCGCAAAGGTGTCGGTCAGTTCGCGATAAACTTCAAAGGTCAACGCGTTGAGACGCTCCGGGCGGTTGAGCGTGATCGTGGCGACGCCTGGCGCGCTCTTTTCGTAAAGGAAACTCTTCGGCTTAAACATCAATGACAGACCCGAACTTATGGGGTTAGAACGGCGACAGCTTCAATTTCTACCTTTGCCTTGTCTTCGAGCAGACCTTGCACCTCAACCAGCGCCATCGCCGGAAAATGTTTTCCCATGCGCGCCCGGTAAGATTCACCAATCTCCCGCAGGCTGGCAGTGTATTCGTTCTTATCGATCACATAGAGCACCAGTCGCGCAATCTGATCAGGACTGCCACCGGCTTCAGTGACAACCGCGATGACATTCGCGAGCGCGCGATCGAATTGCTCGACAAAGTGTTCGCTGACGATCGTCTGCTCTTTGTCCCAGCCAACCTGGCCCGCGACGAATAGCAATCTCCCACCCGCATCGGTCAAGACGCCGTTGGAGTAGCCTCGCGGTGCGCCGAGCGATTGGGGATTGATCAGCTTGAAAGTCATAGAAGTGCGCTCGGGGAAACAGCCTGAGCAAGTTATTAGATTCCTTCAGAAGGGGCAAGGTCAAATCTTGTAATGCAAACTGTTGCTTGCTTTACGCCAAAATGAAAAGGCCGCCTGGTAAGAAGGCGGCCTGAAGGATCATATTCAAAATAAGCTATCAGAGAACCTTATCGAGACGCTCGGCGAGCTGGTTCGCGAGGTTGCCGTTTGGATCGAGTCCGCCAATCGGCTCGCTGGCGTTGCCCTGCTTGTCGATAATCACTATCGAGGGCAACTGATCGATGCCAAACTTCTTCGACACCGCGCCGTCAGGATCGCGCAGCACAGTAACTTTGAGACCATACTTCTGGGAAAACGCTCGCAGTTGTCCATCGCTCGCGAAGTTCTTTGACTTCGGCTCCTCCGACTCAGTGCTTACCCAATAGACCACCACGCCGCGGTCGCTGTATTCGTCCGCGAGTTTTCTAATACCCTGCAACTGGGCCTTCGAGAGCGGCAGCCAGGAAGCGCCAAACGCGAGCACTACAACTTCGCCGCGCAGGCTCTCGGAAGAAATGGTCTGTCCGTCAATCGAGCGCAGCGAAAAATCAACCGGTGCGCGGTTCTGGGCCAAAACGAGGGAAGAGCCCAGCAGAACCAGCAAAAACAGAGCCAAGAGGGACGTTCGATTTGTCAGAAACATTTACTCTCCTTCGCCCGATTTCAGGAAGCCGGGCACAGCTTAGATGAGTGGTTCAGCCTTTTAGTTGGTCATCCTCACAACCCGTGAATGTAATGCAAACAGTCAGTTTGTGCTTGTTCTACCGCCGCTCCCGAGCAGGTAGTGCCGGCGGCGGCACGCCAAAGACCTCCTGGTGCAAAGCGCGGTAATCATCCCACGTGTCCAGGTCGCGCGCAATATAATTCGAATTGACCGGAACGCGCTTAACTTGCGCTTGATAGAGATCAAAAAAGGCTTTCAGGCCAGCATCAGGGTCGAGGCTGAGCAACTCATCGCGAAAGCTCAGATCGATAAGCACCGGATGCCCGCCGCGTCCGTTCCAAGTCGGCTTTACCAGCCGCGCACCCTTCTTCCATTCACTGATCAGCAGCGCGATTACTTCCGCAGGCACTGCCGCATGGTCCGCGGGGTTGATGATCACAGCTTTAATCGCTACGGGGAGTTCGCGAACACCGCAAGCGATTGAAGCGCTCATCTCGCTTTGTGGCTCGGGATTAATGGCGAAACTGACGCGGGCACTCTTGAGATGTTCTTTCAGACTTTCTGCTCGAAGGCCCTGGCCGAGAACGACCACAACAGTCTCAACGCCGCCGCCGCGCAGATTCTCGATGCAGGTTTCGATTACGGTTGTCGGGCCGAAAGGAAGTAGAGGCTTGAACGCGCCCATGCGTTCGGAGCGCCCGGCAGCGAGCACGATGGCGGCGATGTCTTTTGTGTAAGGGCGGGGCTTGTCCCCGCCCGCGCCTGATGTTTCGTGGTTAACCGATCGCGGAGATTGTAGGGCGGCGTCGTTCTTCATCAATTCGGGCAGGGACAAGCCCTGCCCCTACAACAATTCCTGGAGGGCGCGGAGCGTATATTGTCGCGCCATCTGTTTGCGCCAGTTCATGACGAAGTCGGTATTGTCGAGCGGGCGGGCTTTAACGTATGCCGCTTCCGCGGCGGCCTGGATGTGATCGTTATCGAGTGGATGGCCGATTAATGCTGCCGCAGCTTCGTCGATGTTGAGAGGTGAGGGAGCAATTCCGCCGAGCACTATGCGGGCGTCTTTAACTCGACTGACCAGGTCGCTA
>JBGQJH010000106.1:0-7592 GCA_041498935.1 Pyrinomonadaceae bacterium
CTTTCGGCCCGAGCCTTTTCGCTTGAGCTTACTGTGCGGATCTGGGCGACAGGGCTTTGACTAGTCGCCAGCGCCAGAAGTAAAGCCACCGATATTAGGATTTGTGTCATACACTGAAAGAGAATTGCAAGCGCTGACTACTGACTACTGACTACTGACTACCGACGCCTTGGTCTTTCTTTCAAAAACCAAATCATAGGCGAGCAGTAGCGCACCGATCGAGATGCTTGCGTCCGCGACGTTGAAGGTGGGCCAATGCCAGGAACCGGCGTGCAGAACTATAAAATCGATTACGTAGCCCAGCCGCACGCGATCAGTCAGATTACCTGCGATTCCAGCCAGCAGCAGCGCGCAAGCTCCCAGGACCCGATCGTCGTTTCGCGGCGTGCGCAGAAAATAATAAAGCACGGCCAGCGCGGCGGCGATCGCCAGCACAACAAAGAGCCAACGTCCGAAGGACCCACTTTCCTGCAACTGCCCGAAAGCGATGCCGCGATTCTCCGTGTAAACGAAATCGAGGAGATGACGAATAATGGCTCGCTCATCACCGAACCTGAGCGCGCGTACAGCCCATGCCTTACTGGACTGGTCGACCAGGTAGATGCCGGAGCTGGCAAGCAGATAACCGGCTCGCCAACCGAGGCGAGATGGTAAAGCTAGAGACCTTTCCTGTTCATCCAACACCATAAATATTGCTCAATGAGAAGCTGACTCCAAAGCGCCGTTAGGCGCGAAATGTTTATAGACCAAAGACGTTTTCATTGCTCTTTCTGCGAGAGCGAAACCGAAACGGTTTCGCTCTCGCAGAAGGATCTTCTCAACAAGCTCGAGTTCTATAAACATTTGGCTCCTACGGAGCCCCGAAAGCCTCGCGCTCAATTTCTTCCAACGCGGCAACGCACCGCTCGCAAACATTAGGATAACGCGCTGATTCCCCTATGCGCGTTGAATAATTCCAGCAGCGTTCGCACTTTTCACCGCGAGCGCGCTCGACTTGGATTTGATTCAACACCATGTGTTCCCCGCGCGGTCCGATCTCTACTTCTGACACAATAAAAATATAGCGCAATTGATCGGCATACCTTTCTAGTAGCTCCAGATCTTCACTAAGCGCGCTTGGTCTGATGATTACTCGCGCTTCTAGAGAACCTCCAATGAGTTTATTGGCGCGAGCTTTCTCTAGTTCCGCCAGCACTTGATCGCGAAGACCAAACAACCGGTTCCATCTGAAAAGCAATTGAGCATCTCTGTAGCCTCGCGCTTCCGGGAAAGTTGCGAGGTGCACTGAGCTGACGCGGTCTCGGTCAGAGCTCGAGGATATGTGCTCCCAAATTTCATCAGCGGTAAATGTCAAGATGGGCGCGAGCAGTCGGCTCAGAGCATCAACAATTATGTAGAGCGCGGTCTGAGCGGACCGCCTACCATGGCTGTTCGGCGGATAGGTGTAAAGTCGATCTTTAATGATGTCAAAGTACCGCGCGGAAAGAGTCACAGTGCAGAAGTAGTTGATTGCATGATAGACCGAATGAAATTCATAGGTTTCATAGTGTTCACGTACTACTGCGATCAAATCTTCAAGTTCCGTCAATGCCCATCGATCAATCTCTAACATCTCTTCCCGAGACTCGAAATCCGGATTCAAAACTCCTTCTAAGTTTTCTTGAAATGTCTTGATGGGCACCATGTCGCGGGCCGGATCAAATCCGTGCAGGTTGCCAAGCGCGAAGCGGGCTGTGTTGCGCAGTTTGCGGTAACCATCAGTGACGCGCTGCAGGATTTCTTTGGAGGAGCGCATGTCGTCGAAGTAATTCGACGACGCACACCACAGCCGCAGGATGTCAGCGCCCGATTCTTTTATCACTTCGTCCGGCGGTACCGCGTTGCCGCCTGACTTGTGCATCTCTTTACCCTGCGCATCGACAGTCCAGCCGTGCGTGATCACTGTTTTGTAAGGCGCGCGGTCATGGGCGGCGAGTCCGACCATCAGGGAAGAATTAAACCAGCCGCGAAATTGATCGCCGCCTTCGAGGTAAACGTCCGCCGGCCAGCGCAACTCTTCGCGGTGTTCTAATACCGCGATTGAAGAGGCTCCGCTATCAAACCAAACGTCCAGAATGTCAGTCTCTTTGGTCCATTCCGCAGCGCCACATTTCTTACAGGTGTAACCTTCCGGCAATAGTTCTCGCGCTGCGCGCGTGTACCACGCATCCGAGGATTCTTTTTCAAAGACGTCGGCAACGTGCCGGATGATCGCCGGCTCGGCAACAGCTTCGTTGCATTTCGCGCAGTAAAAAACAGGAATTGAAACTCCCCAAACTCTCTGTCGCGAAACGCACCAATCCGGCCGGCTCTTGAGCATGTTGCGCATTCGCACCTTGCCCCAGGCAGGCAGCCACTCGACACGCTCAATCTCCCGAAGCGCGGCTTCTCGCAAGGGTATTGCAGACGAGGTGACACTATCAGCGTTGTTTTCGCTGAAGTTTGTCCGGTCGCGGCCGTCTTCATCTTTTTCTACTGTAGGGCCACCGGCATGGTCCATCGCAATGAACCACTGCGGCGTAGCGCGGAAGATCACCGGATTTTTGCAGCGCCAACAATGCGGATAGCGGTGGTCGTAATTCTCCGTAAACAGCAGCGCGCCGCAGTCATGCATGAACTCGACAATCTTCGGGTTCGCTTCGAAGACGCTCATGCCGGCAAAGTGTTCAACCTCAGGCGTGAAGTGTCCCGAGTTGTCAACCGGACAATAGATTTCCAGACCGTAACGCTTGCCGATCACAAAGTCGTCGTGGCCATGACCCGGCGCCGTATGCACCGCGCCGGTCCCTGCCTTGCTCGTCGCCTTCTTGTCGCGGGCCTCGCTTACGTCCAGCTCAGTTTCCGCATCAGCTTCGCCGCCCAGGGTCACGTGTTCCCCGACCATCAACAGCGAGGGACGATCGATCCAGGGATGGCGACATTCGAGGCGATCCAGTCTTGCACCCGGAAACCGCGCGAGCACCTTCGGCTTGAGACGTTCGCCATCCGCGTCGCGTTCGAGACCACATTTCTGGACAACGGCTTCCAATAATTCACTCGCCACGATGTAAACTTCGTCGCCCGACTCAAACGCCGAGTATTCAAATTCCGGATGAACTGCGACCCCAAGGTTCGCCGGCAGTGTCCAGGGCGTAGTCGTCCAGATGAGAACAAAAACTTTCTTGCCCGCGAGTGCCGGATCAATTAAAGCCGGATCGCTCTTCAAGGGAAACTTCACATAGACCGAAGGACTCGTGTGCTGGTGATATTCAACCTCAGCCTCGGCCAGCGCGGTCTGATCCTGTATGCACCAATAGACGGGGCGCGCGCCTTTGTAAACGTAGCCGCGCTCAACGAAGCGACCAAACAGACGCGCTGTTTCCGCTTCGTAATGATTCGACATCGTCAGATAGGGATTGTCCCACTCCCCCAGAATGCCCAACCGCTGGAAGTCGCGCGTCTGCCGTTTCAAAGCCTGCGACGCGTGCTCGCGACAGGCGCGCCGGATGGCCACGGCCGGCATGTTTGCTTTCTTGGCGCCGAGCTTGCGGTCGACATACAACTCAATCGGCAATCCATGACAATCGTAACCGGGTACGTAAGGCGCGTCGTAGCCCAGCATGTTGCGCGATTTCACTACGAAATCTTTGATGATTTTGTTCATCGCCGTGCCGAGATGGATGTCGGCATTGGCGTAGGGCGGGCCATCGTGCAGTATGAATTTCTCTGAGCCCGCGCGTGCCTCGCGAATCAAATCGTAAAGGCGCATCTCCGTCCATTTCCTGAGACGCACGGGTTCGCTCTGCGCCAGATTCGCCTTCTGAGAGAATCCCGTCTTCGGCAGGTTGATGGTCTTTTTCAGATCAAGTGGAGTTTCAGTAGACATAGTTTCCGGCTTTAAGAATCAACAATACTAACAGCAGACTAGTTTGGCCGCCAAAAATGAGTGACGGAATGGTAGTGTCCCGGTTTGAATCAATCTCTGTGCCTCCTCTGTGTCCTCTGTGCCTCCATGGTGAATCCTTGTTCGCGATCTATTTACCACAGAGGCACAGAGAACACAGAGGTTGCACAGAGAAAACTAAAAACCCGAACCAGATCCGCTGAGGATGCGATGGTTCGAGTTTCTTCAAGCCGTGAATGGTGCCAGAGGTCAACCGATGAACATCTCATCCTCTCCATAGGTTTGGTTAATGGGCTTTGGCAAGGGGGCTACGAGAACTTCGAGCCCACGGCGGAAGCCCGCCATAATCGCGGCCAGCTCGCGCGCCGGCTCGATTACTTTCCTTTGAATGAAATCGGTCGTGGTGACAACCTGGTCGTGTGTTCGGTCTATCGTCCTGTTGACCAGGTCGACTTTGTCGCGCGCGTCGTGCGCCGTTCCACTCACCATCTCCTTCAGCTCGCCAACTTCATCTTTGATTATCGCCAGCGATTCTGAGAGGTTCATGGTGGCAGTCGAGAGATGGGTGGAGACGGCACTAAACTGTTCGGCGATCAGTTTTCCCTGAACTGCCATCTGTCGCCCCTCCTCGCTTATTACCGTCATCCTTTCGATCAAGGGTTCGAGTTTCTGTTCCAGACGATTGACGGATTTCACGGCGCGGCTAACGAAGACGGCAATGGCCACCATCGCGACCGCAATGATGATGAAAGACAGCGCGATGACTACCATCACCCAGAACATCGGATCGTTAGGGTTTATTTGTAGCATCAGGAGCGACATAGATTATTTTCGATTTCCAATTGCCGATTGCCGATTGTTAACCACTTCGCAAATTGGCAATCGGCAATCGGCAATCGGCAATGACTCAGTTTGGCTTTTCGGTGTATTGAGGAGCTGCCTCAATCCTGCCGGACAATTCCGTCTTCCGCTTCTCTTCCTGATACGCCTTTTTCCCGGCATCAATCGCCGCCGCTACGGTGGCGGTCTTGCTCTTCGCTGTCTCACGAGCCGTCTGTGCTACCTCGCCAACTTTGTCAGAAGCCTGTGAGTAGATATCGGAAGCTTTGCTTGCCGCTTGCGTGTAGAGTTCGCCGGCGCGGTCACGAGTGGATTCGTAATACTCGCCCGCTCGATCGCTAAGTTGCTGTGCCGCCTCGCGCGACTTATCAATGCCTTTGCGGGTCGCATCAGCCAGGTCGCCCCTGAGCTCCTGCCCGGATTTTGGTGCAAAAAGCAGGGCAATAACCGCCCCAATGCCGCCGCCGATTAGCAGGTAACAAAGACGAGTGGAGATGCTGTCGCCAGAATCGCGTCGATAATCATCGTTTCCCATAAGAGAATTCCTTTCCTGAAGAAGCAAAGCCCTCAGGCCTTGCAGGTTTAGTTCTAAATGTAGGTTATCAGAAACCGACTATAACAAAACCCCACGAGGCGGGCAAGAAGATGGGCCACGGGGTAGGTCAGTTATTCGCCGCCGCGGCCATTGTATTGGTCGAGTTTGCGGTAGAGGGTCTTGCGCCCGATGCCGAGCGCGCGGGCGGCGTGAGTCTTGTCGCCCTTGGTGTAGTCAAGCGTGGCTTCGATTGCCTGGCGTTCTATTTCATCCATCGACGAGGGCACCGTAACTTCAAACGTGGTGGTGCGTCCCTCGCTGGCTGCCCGGGCGCGTTCCACCTTGATGCGGTCCTGTTCCTGTAGCGCGATCCGGCTGATAGTTTCCGGCAAGTCTTCCAACTCAATCTGCCGGCCCGACGCAATGATCACGGCGCGCTCGATCGCATTTTCCAACTCGCGCACATTGCCCGGCCACTCGTAAGTAATCAACGCCTGCAGCGCATCCTTCGAAATGCCGGAGATAAACCTGCCGGTTTTCTGTTTGTAATGTTCGAGGAAGTGGATGACGAGCGGGTGAATGTCCTGGGGACGTTCACGTAGCGGTGGCAAGACAATGGGAAACACTGAAAGACGATAATAAAGATCGCGACGAAATGTTCCCGACTCGGTGGCTTGTTCCAGGTCTACATTCGACGCGGCTATCACGCGCACGTCTGCCTTCAGCACTTCGTTTCCGCCGACGCGCGTAAACTCGCCATCCTGCAACACGCGCAACAGCCGCACCTGCGCCGACAAACTCATCTCGCCAACTTCGTCAAGAAACAGCGTGCCGCCGTTTGCCTCTTCGAACCTTCCCAGTCGCCGCGCGCGGGCGTCTGTAAACGCGCCCTTCTCGTGGCCAAACAGTTCCGATTCGAGCAGTGTTTCGGGAATCGCGCCGCAGTTTAACTTCACGTAGGGTTGATCCTCGCGCCCGGAGTTGTAATGAATCAGGTTAGCAAGCAGCTCCTTGCCGGTGCCGGACTCGCCCTGGATCAGAACGGTAGTCTGCGTGTCAGCAACGCTGAGCGCTAATTCAATCGCCCGCCGAATTGCTCCGGTCTGCCCGATGATGCGGTCTTCGCCGTAACGCTCGTGCAGCGCGCTGCGCAGGTGCATTACCTCAGCCGAGAGCTGATCGCGTTCGAGGGCTGTGCCGCATTGATCCGCAATGCCTTCGACCAGCGCCACTTCGTGATCCTGGAAACCCTGACGAGCTTCGCTCCAAACGAGACCCAGCAGTCCAAAAGTTTGTCCGCCGACGCGCACCGGCGCGACCAGCGCCGCACGTCCGCCAAGTATCGAGTTGAACATCAAGCGAAACGGAAACGGCAGGTCCGTATCCAACAAGCGAAGAGTCTTGCCGGCCGCCAAAACCTCCATCGCCGCGGGAAACTCAGTGACGTCCAGTGACTGTGCGTGCTCGTCGATTAAGCCCTGTACGCCGTCGGTAGTTGCGTGAGGCGCAGCTCTGAAGGCGACCAGACTAATGCGGCCACCTTTCGGATCGAGCACGCCCAGCGCGGAATAGTCTGCCCCGACCAGAGCGATCGCGCGCTCAAGAACGAGAGAAGAAACCTCGCGAAAGTCAGAACGCGCGTTGAGGGCGTTGGCAATCTCCAGCAGCGCCCGCTTCGTTTCCGCTTCGCGCTCCTTGTCGAGGTAGAGACGGGTGTATTGATAGCCGACGGCAATTTGCCGCGCGATCGATTCCAGAAACGAAACTTCATCGTCAAGCCAGCCGCGCAGCGTGCGTGTCATATGCAATCCCACCAAACCCAGCACGTCCTCGCCGAGAATAACCGGAACAACTAACAGCGAGCGCGTGCCTAAACTCTTCGCCAGAAATCGCACTTTATGATCGAGGCCCGGAGCCGAAGTGTCATCGAGCCGGATGGGTTTGGTTATGTCCACGTGTTCGGAGAGTTGTCTTAGATCAAGCGGAATTGCGGTTCCCAAACTTGAAGGCACATCGTCTGTGGCCCGCCATTCGTGGCTGATTCTGAGCTCGCTGGGAGAAGTGAGCTGAATGACGTCGCAGCGATCGACATTCATCATCCGGCCCAATTCGGAAACAATTACGTTGAGGAAGCGATCCAGATTGATAGTGGTCGGAAGCGTCAACGCGAGGCGATTGATGATGCCTTCGCGCGCCTCTTGCATCTTGATCTTGCGTTCTAGAGAGAGAGATTTTGCGGTGTCTGACATCGGCGTGTAGTTCGCAGGGATCATAACGAACCGGAGATGAAGTTGC
>JBGQJH010000107.1:0-7572 GCA_041498935.1 Pyrinomonadaceae bacterium
GCCAAGATTGTTATAAGCCACTGCATCATCCGGTTTAAGTTTGACTGTCTTTTGCAGGGCATCGATCGACTGCGGCAGCATTCCCAGTTTGTCATAGGCGAAGCCGAGGTTACTGAAGGCCGTCGCATTGTCCGGTCGCAGCCGGACCGCTTGCTCATAAGCTTTGGCGGCTTCAGCGTAGCGATTCAGGCTCAGGTAACTATCGCCCAGAGCGTTGTAGGCTTCGGGCCAATCCGGTTTGACTCGAACCGCGTCTTTAAATGCATTGACTGCTTCGTCATAGTGTTCCAACGCGCTCTCGGCAATGCCCAGGTTGAAAAACGAATCCGCGTCGTTTGGTTTAAGCGCCAGTGATTTCTTAAACGCCTCCGCAGCTTCAATGTTCTTACCGCTACTGAAGTAAGCCGCGCCAAGATTGTTGTAGATAACCGGATCCTTCGGCGTGTGTTTCAGCGCGTTGAGGTAGGCTTCGATCGCTTTGGGAAAATCACCGAGGTCGTAGTAGGTGTTTCCCTGGTTCTTGAAGGCTTCGCCCTTATCGGCTTCGGAGAGCTTGGTCTCGACTACTTCCGGTTCACCGGGTCTTGGTCTTGGTTTGTGCCGATCGGGAGGATTATTTCTGGCAACTTCCGGCGGCCTGGCCGGGGGCTTAGGCTGCCGTTTCACGACAAGCATTGCGGCGCCGCCAACAATATCTCTCACCCGCTGCGGTCGCTTAAAAACTATGGCCGCGCCACCCATGATGTCCTGTCCCTGAAAAGCACTGGCGCCGCCGACCTGTGGCGTTAGCGCGGTCGTCATCGCCCCGGCTAGTGAGATTGCCAGCAGGGTCGCAGTGGCGCGATTCAGATGCAGCGATTTAGTCATAAGGTGTTCGGGCGTACGCCTTCCCGTGGCGGTTTGGACGTGGCAATTACTATTAGCGTTGTAAAAACCAGGGCATTAACAATCGTGTGCAGACCAAAATCCACCAGACTATGAACGGCCACGCCCGCAATTCCGACCGCCGCACCAAAGCCTGCTGCGCGGCGGAAACGAGCAGGCCAGCCCAGAATCTCGCGCGTGCGCATGACTACTACTATTGCGAACCAAACACCGAGGGCCAGCCCGACCACGCCGCCGCTCGCGAGCAACTCGAGATAATCGTTGTGGGCCTCCTGGGGCGTCAGCGTTCCCGACGCGTTGTGAACGGCAGGAATGGCCGCCCAGTAGCCGCCCATGCCGACGCCCAAAACCGGATGGGCTCTAAACAATTTCCACGATGCCTTCCAGATTTCATTTCTGCTTGCGCCCTGGCGCAAATCAGAAGTGTCTGCACCGAGCTCGTTGCGCGATTCCTCAATACTTGTTGCCAGCCGATCGCCACCCAGCCAGACAGTTCCGAAGACAACCCCCGCAACCAGCACGAGAATCAGCGCTACTCGCACGGGCCAGGAACGGGCAATACCGACCACCCTCGACCGCGGTTCAGTTGACCTCCCTTTGCGCACGACATTGCTGAAGAGCAGGGCCGCGGTGATCACCTGCGCCAGCATAGCAATCAGACCACCCCGCGAACCGCACAGGACCAGCGCTGTCCAGAGCGGCAGCAGCGCCGCAAAGTAGATCAGCGCCTGCTCGCGTTTCACTCCGCCACCGAGAATCAGGCCCAGTGTTAACCCCAGGCCCATTTCGATCAGAAACGCGAAATGATTTTTGTTAATGAACTGGCCATAACCCAGGTCGGGGGCGAGCAGTGGCAATGCGAAGCCGGCGCTGTGCTGCGTTGTTTGTCGAAGAATGCCGAAGATGGCGCTTGCTACCGCTACTCCGATCACGACGTTGATCACGATTCGCAGCCGCCGTTCGCTGGAGGCATAACGTGAGAGAAGCACTCCCGCAAGCGTCAGCGCCAGGAGTTGGAGCACAAAGAAACGTGTTTGATAAGGGTCGGCGCTTACAGCGTTCCACGGCGCAATGTGAATACCGCCGGGGTTCCCGCTTTGATTTCGGAATGGCAGCGTTTGAAGAAGTGAAAAGAGCGCCACAGCGCCTAAAGGAAGTACCAGCGGCCAACTGTCATTAAACCAGAAGCCGCTGATAAGGCCTTCGATTAACCAGAGAATGCCGAGGGTGAAAACTGCGCATACAAACAGCGCCTCCCACCAGGCTTGTGAGGTGCCATAAGGAATTGCCGTGAGTCCTATGAGACACAGCAGCGAGACGAAAACTATCTTCTCGAGAACCTTCGCTACGCCGAGCTTGAGAGCTGCCCGTGGCGCCACGGTGCGCGCGTCGAATTCCGCCGTAGTTGCGTGCGACATCAACCTGCGATTTTCCCAGCGGTCATTGCCAGGCGCACCTGGCCTGAGCTTACCGGTTCTTCAAATGACGGCAACACGCGTTCAGCGGCTTCCGAAAGTTCTGTCCTCAAGAACCCGGCCAGATAGTTCATGTCCAGCAGCAGCGGCGGACCTTCCAGTGGCCGGTAGAGATTCATCCAGCCCCACTCGCCGTTTGCCGTTGAGAGCGGCAGACGGAAACACCAGTAGGCGCTCGATCCGATTACCTCGTTTTCATCAACGCCGCCGCGCTTCCAGGACCACACCACTCGCCCGTTTCTGAATTCGATTTGTTGCAACGGCCGGCGCTGCTCGCTTGCCCGAAACGCGCGCTCGTTAACGTCCGCATATCCCTGTCGGCCAAGCTGCAAGTTGGCGTAAGCAAACTCTTCAAACTCGAGCATCTGTCTGACTGCTTCAAAAAGCTCGTTAAGAGTCGCGGCCTTGGAAAGCGCCAGGCCGGCGCGCCGCACCCGAATGTTATTGGCTACTCGAATACGTCGATTGCCGACGGTGCGCTTTACGCCGGCGCGTAACTCATCCATTTCGTGATAACGGAGATGTCCGACGGCAACGATTACCGCGGCGGCGATGACAAACAATACGAACCCTGTCATCGGCGAGGAAGTCTTGGTTGACAGCGCGGCGAGCAGCCCAAACATGGCACAGACGGAATACAGTATTAACACCACGCGGCGTTGGGACCATCCACGGGCGAGCAACATGTGATGGATGTGCTCTCCATCACCCTCGAAGACTGGCCGCCTACCAATTAGCCGCCGGGCCAAGGTCACGGTGGTGTCTACCACTGGCAGGCCAAAAGCCAGTATCGGCGTAATCACCGCGATTGCAGTCGTTGCCTTCTGCGCGCCCATCAGCGATAAGGCCGCCAGCAGGAAACCTACAAATAGCGCTCCTGAGTCTCCCAGGAATATCGACGCGGGATTGAAGTTATAACGAAGAAAGCCGGCCAGGGCGCCACAAATCACTATGGTGACGACGATCATTACCAGGTGGCCTCCCGATAGGGCGACGACCAGAATAACAATTGATGAAAACAGCGCCGCTCCGGTCGCCAGCCCATCCATGCCGTCAATGAGATTGAACGCGTTGGAGATCGCTACCAGCCAGAAGACGGTTAGTAGAAATCCGATCACGGGCGGAAAATGCACCACTCCCATTAGCGGTACCGCCAGGGCTTCTATTCTTCCGCCCATCGCATAGAACAGTGAGGCGATCAGTCCCAGGCCCACAAATTTCACCACCGCATTTGCGCCACGCAAATCGTCGTAAACGCCGAGCAGGAGCACCAGAGAACTGGGCACCAACACTTTGAAAAGAACTGGAGTGTAAAATTGCAGCGATGCCGTAACGAGATTTGAAACGAACAAGAGAGTCGACAAGGCCAGCATCAGGGACAGATAGATAGCAACGCCGCCCAAACGCGGTATCGCATTCGTATGGACCCTGCGTCCATCCGCGGGTACATCCAGCAACTTGAAGCGCTCACATAGGCGGCGAATCAGCGGCGTGATTACTAATGCTGAAAACGTGGCGATTAGGAAAAGGGCGAAATAGGTCTTCACGAGGAGACACCTCTGACTTTCTTTTTGAGGTCAAGGTCCGCTGTGTTAAGCAATTTCGTGCAGAGTGCCGGTTTGAATGTCTTCTGGTATTCGGCGCTAGTGGCCGAAACAACTCAGCCAGCCTGTCCAACCAGACCTACAAGATCCCGGCTATCGATGGCGCTTTGTAACCTGCGGCTACCGGCTCGACGTTTTTATTCTGAAGTTCCGCTGCAATCCAGGAGTAGGTTTTCGTCAATCCCGCTTCAAGCGAAACGGCTGGTTCCCAACCGAGCACCTCTCTGAGGCGCGTGTTGTCGCTGTTTCGTCCTCTGACTCCCTGTGGCTTCGTCAGATCGTAGCGCTTTGAAATCTTTTTCCCCGCAATCGCCGCAACGATGTCTACCAGATCGTTGATCGAGAGCATTCTATCCTGTCCGAGGTTGAGCGGTTCTGAGTAGTCGCTTCGCATGAGACGATAAATGCCTTCAACGCAGTCGTCAATGTAGCAATAGGAACGCGTCTGTTCTCCGTCTCCCCAAACTTCTATCGTGTCTTCATCCGCCGCCAGCGCAACTTTTCGACAGATGGCCGCCGGCGACTTTTCTCGTCCGCCAGCGAACGTTCCGAGCGGACCGAAGATGTTATGAAACCGCACGATCCTGGTTTCCAGACCAAAATCCTCGCGGTAGTGCCGGCAAACGCGCTCCATGTAAAGCTTCTCCCAGCCGTAACCGTCCTCAGCGTCGGCCGGGTAAGCATCATCTTCTTTCAACGGCGCGACGTTGGTTTCCTTCTGTAAATATCCCGGGTAGATGCAAGCGCTGGAGGTGTAGAGATACCGCTTGACGCCGTTGACTCGCGCGGCTTCGATTGATTGCAGATTGATCAGAGTGTTGTCGTGAATGATGACCGCCTTGTTATTTTCGATGAAGCCAATCCCGCCCATATTGGCAGCCAGACCATAAACTTCATCGACGTCCCTGGTCGCCTCTAAACAGCTTTCCGATCGGCGCAGGTCAAGGAGGATGAATTCGTGCGCCGTCGTCGGCTCAAATTCGGGCTCCTTGAAATCGACTCCGCGAACCCAGTAGCCGCGTTCCGTCAAGTAGCGGGTCAGGTGATGTCCGATAAATCCGCCTGCTCCGGTCACCAGGACTCGTGTTTGATTACGCATTAGCACCTCACTCAAATGAAGCTTTGATTACTAAGACAGGACCAGGACAGCGCCGGTTTCAAGATAACCACTGCGCTTTGGTATCGGAGACAATCGGGCCGCTGATGAATTGCGCATCCGGCACACTTTCTATGACTCCCACAATTCTCGGCAAGAGAGCTTCCCTGGAGAACGTTGCTGCCACTTTGATCGCGGATGGCGAACGTCTGTCCGTCAGTCGCTCCGCTCCGCCGACTATGTAATTGGCAACACTGTCAACGTCCCCATGTCGCGCACTACAAACCAAATCATGATCTTCGAGCTTCGATATTACGTCAACAATGTGGCTGGTCGTCGGGCCGACGTAAAGAACAGGCGAGCCTATCTCCAGGATATTATATATCTTGCACGGGTGAACAATTCCTGTAAACGAATTCCCCATGACCACAACGTGCAGATCCGCGGCCGAGAGTGACTTTGACAATTCGTTGAGTGGTTGATACGGAAGACAAAGAGTGTTTCTCAGCTTGTGTTGTTGCGCATAGGCTTTCACCTTGTCGTACTCACTGCCCCCGCCCACAAAACAAAAAGCGATGTTTGAATGACCTGCCAGCTTACGGGCGGCTCCCAGCAAAGTATCCAAAGAATGACAGGGACTGTGGTTGCCTGAGTACATCACCACAAACTTGTCTGACAGATCATGTGCGGCGCGAAAAGCGGCGCGGCCTGCTGCGTCATACGCAACTGAGTCGGTATGAGACCAGGGCGGGATCACCGCCAGCTTTTCTTCGGCAATGCCCTTGTCAATGATCCGTTGCCGCATGAAGCGATCAAGCACGATGATTCGTTCAGCATGTTTCAGGCTATAAGTCAGGAAACGCAGCAGGGCCCTGGCGGTCAGCGACTTCTCGTTAAGCCAACCGGCGGCGATGGCTTCGTCCGGATTCAGATCCATAACCCAGAATAGGAACCGCCCCCCTCTGACTAACACGAAAAGGGAACCGAGCACAGATATCAGCGGCGGCGAAGTTAAAGCCACCACCACATCGAATCGCGGCAACAGCAATAGTTTCAGAGCACAAACAAATAGAAAGCTGGCGAAGTTTAGAGCGCGGCGCCACTTCGACGACTTGCCAAAGGCCAGCGAAGGAATGCGAATTATGTTGATGCCCTTCCACGTCTCGCGCCGTGGGAAACGGTTCGCGGTATTGTCGTAGCCTCGGTCGCTGGCGATGACTGTCACTTCGTGGCCCTTGCCGGCAAGCGCAACGGCCAGATCGGTTAAATGCTGCGCCGTCGAGGCGACATCAGGATAGAAACACTGATTCAGTAAGAGCACTTTCATGAAACGTTACAAAGAGCCATTTTCCATTTCTCATTTTTCATTTGTTATTGGTCTAGGAGTTTCTCCGCGCGCCGTTTAGATGGGGCACTTGTGCCCCGCCGCGCGAGGCGGACAAGTCCGCTCTCTAAACGATGCGCGGCTGTTGTAACGCCTTTTGTCATTGGTTCCACCAGTAATTAATTCCGGCGATGGCAAATGAGAAATGAAAAATGAGAAATGGAAAATCAATCGCATATTTCTCGGTCCCACTCGGCGTCTGCTGTTTGCTGTCTACTGTTTACTGTTTACTCGTTGCTTGAAATACGCCACCGTCTTCTGCAAGCCTTCGTTCAACGGAATACTGGGATTCCAATCGAGCAGCTTTTGGGCGCGCGAAATGTCTGGCTTGCGTTGTTTCGGATCGTCTTGCGGCAGCGGCAAGTATTCAACCCCTGAATTGGAGCCGCAAACTTTCACGACCTCTTCCGCCAGTTCTTTGATCGTAAACTCGCCCGGGTTGCCCAGGTTTACCGGATCATGCACCTCATCTACATTCATCAGCCGGATCAAGGCTTCAACCAGATCATCGACATAACAAAAGGACCGCGTTTGATCGCCGGCTCCGTAAAGCGTAAGGGGCTTGCCGCCCAATGCCTGCACAATGAAATTCGAAACCACGCGGCCATCGTTTTCCAGCATGCGTGGACCATAGGTGTTGAAGATGCGCGCTATGCGCGTGTCCACATGGTTCTGCCGGTGATAATCCATCATCAAAGTCTCGGCAATTCGTTTCCCTTCGTCATAACAGGACCGTAGCCCGATCGGATTGACGTTGCCCCAGTACTCCTCAGGCTGCGGATGCACCAGCGGATCGCCATAGACCTCGGACGTCGACGCCTGCAAAATTCGCGCGCGCACACGTTTCGCGAGGCCAAGCATATTTATCATCCCCATCACACTGGTTTTTACCGTCTTCACCGGATTGTACTGGTAATGAATCGGAGACGCGGGACAGGCAAGGTTGTAAATCTGTTCCACCTCCAGAAGTATCGGTTGAATCACGTCGTGGCGAATTAATTCGAAGCGATGATTGTCCAGCAGCTTGATGATGTTCACGCGGCGCCCGGTGAAGAAATTGTCCAGACAGAGGACATCGTGGCCGTCTGCCAACAAACGTTCGCACAGATGTGAACCAATAAAACCCGC